>JBCCSJ010000207.1:0-10494 GCA_039200505.1 Planctomycetota bacterium
ATCAGCCTATCCGGTAAACTAAGCCCTGAATTCGACGCCGAGAGTTTAAAGAAACTGGAAAACCTGGAAGAGCTTAGGTGTGAATTAGAAATTAGAGTCGTCGATGAGCGTTACCCATGGACTGATTTGGACCAATTTAGCAAGCGACTTAAGAGTTGCTCGATTCGGATCGGATTTAACTGGTA
Organism: Planctomycetota bacterium; assembly: GCA_039200505.1. Classification (GTDB taxonomy): domain Bacteria; phylum Planctomycetota; class Planctomycetia; order Pirellulales; family Pirellulaceae; genus Mariniblastus. The sequence goes on from JBCCSJ010000207.1 coordinate 186, forward strand.
CTCGACCACCTTACCTGAAAATTGGCAGATCAACTATTTGAGAGAAGTTTTGGAGTGCAAAAACTTCAGCTCGGTTGAGATTTTTAATCTCAATGAATTCGGAGCTAAATTTCTGGCAACCCAGGGGAAACCTCCATTTGAAATTTCATTTTTCTGTCCCCCTCAAACTCGAAATCCAATCTCTGACGAAACAGCAAAACGTCTGGAGTCTCTTGGATATCTGAATCTTGATCGAAAGTAGTTTGCCCACTGCATGACGGAGGGCTAATCAAGTAGGCTTGTTGCGGTTGACGTTAGGGCAGTGAAGTTAAACCGAAACTTTCATAACACTCAATCACTTTTAACCGAAGCAGAGATTCATCAGGTATTGCTTTTAACAACCAATTCACGAAAACCGGACAGAGTACATGGCTCCCTGGTAAACGACAGCGTGTCGAATTTGGCGATTACGATTTCAGCGGTGGTATAAACGATCGAGCCGGGCATGACGTGTCCACCGGATACCTTGCCGTCAGAGTCTGCGACCGATATATGCAGATGGATCCCGTCCAGAGATAGCGTTCCGCTAAGCGAAACGATTTCATGTTTACCTCTTAGCAACGATGCTTCCGGGCGGTTGGCAAATCGAAGCGAGACTTGCGAAAGGCTACCGACAGCTGAAATCACCGCCGCCGCATGCAATTGGTGATCGTTTGCGAACCGAATCAACTGAGACTTTAAATCCATTTCGGGCAGCAAACGAATGACCGTTGCCTGGATAGACGACCAAGAGGCGGGCACAATCAACTCCTGTCAAATACCTTCCGTTGAAATTTCTTTTTTAGGGTCGCGAAGCAAAGCAGCGCTGTTGACGATCACGAACAACTCACCCACATTTTGAACGACCGCTCCTGCAATCGGCGAAATCGCCCCCGCCGAAGCAAGGGCCAACATCATTACCGTTAACCCAACGCCGACAATGACGTTTTGGTGGATTGTTTTTCGAGTCCGCCGGGCCAAGTTGACAGCAAATGGTAGGCGATCCAATTGCTCGGTCATTAACACGACATCGGCACTGTGAAGTGCGATCTCTGCCCCTGCTGCACCCATTGCGGTTCCGATGTCGCTTTCGGCGAGCGCGGGTGCGTCGTTAACCCCATCTCCGACGACCATGACTCGGTAACCAGCCCGACGTTCGGCCCGCACGACTTCGCGTTTGTGGCCGGGCAGAACATCGGCGACCACATGATCCAGCCCGACGTCGGTTGCCACTTTTCGAGCCACTGGAAAACGATCGCCGGTTAAAAGCGTCGTACGCATAACTCCCATCTGCTTTAAATTGGTAATCACCTGTTTTGCATCTTGTCGAGCCTCGTCCGCCAACAAAACTGCCCCCAAGGATTTATGGACATCGCCTTGTCTGGTGGCCACCCACACGATTGGCCCGGCATGGTCGGGATCCTGCGGGAGATCGAAACCCGACTCGACCAACCAAGACCGACGACCAAGCAAGAACTGCTTTTCATCAGTCTCTACGGTGACGCCACGACCGGGCAACTCGTGGGCCTTGGCAGGCGTGAGTGCGTCGGCGGTCGTCTGTTCTTTGGCAAAATTTGTAATCGCCCGAGAAACAGGGTGCTGAGAAGCTCCCGCACAAACGGCGGCTGCCCGAAGCAATTCTGAATCTTCAGAGTCGTGAGCAGCCAAAGCAATGACTTGTAACTTTCCCTGCGTAACGGTTCCCGTTTTGTCAAAGATAACGGCATCAACTTCGGTCAATTTTTCTAGGAATTTTGCGTTCTTGATCAAAATTCCTTTTCGAGTTGCCGCAGCAAGCGCCGCAACCATTGCGGCTGGGCCGGCCAAAATGAACGGCCCTGGGCACCCCACGACCAGCACGGCAATTGCTCGCGAGATATCTCGGCTTAAAAACAAGCTGATTCCAGCAATCAGCAACACGCCAAGGACGAAGTATTTAGCATAACCTTCAATCAGCCGGAGCACTTCCGTTTTCGATTGTTCGGCTTCATGCAAAAGATCCAAAATTTTTCCAAGCGTCGATGCGTTCCCCGAACTGGTCACCTTTACACGCAATAATCCGTTATGATTGACCGTACCAGCAAAAAGTGTCGCCCCAGGCCCCACGTCCTGAGGCGTCGATTCGCCCGTGATCGTCGATTGATCAATCGCGGAGAATCCATCTATGACTTCGCCGTCGGCTGGGACCGTTTCTCCGGGTCGAATGATGACAATGTCTCCTGGCTTCATATCACTCGCATCGATTTCGAATTATTTGCCATCGTTATCGATGCGACTTGCTTGTTTTGCCTGTAACGATTTTAAACCGTCAATCGCTGCCTGAGCTCCAAGAACGCTCCGTTCCTCCAAGAAAAAAGCGACGCTAAGGATGATTGGGATCAGTGCCGCGGTCACGAAATCGCCAACCGCCAGAGCCGCCAACGAAGCGATGGCAACCAGCTGTGCACTGTAGGCATCTGTCGATCCAGTCAAAATCCCCTGAACCGCCTCCTTGAGAATCGGCATCAGCACCAAGATGGCGGCAATCGCTTTTAAACACTCAGAAATCGGTTTCTGTTCAATTGGCAGCAAGTAATCCACGGCGACCGCTGAAACCAGCAAAACCCCCGCCGCCATCGCCGTACCGATGCGCAAACCTAAACGAATCCTTTCGACACGCGTCATACCCGCATCCAGATCCCGTTGGATTCGTTTGGAAGCAGGGGTCGAAATGGTGCTCATCGTTGTTCCTCCGACGAGTAGCCGTTTTCATTGAATAGATTACTTGACGTCTTTGGTGGAGATTCCGAACCGTTTCGAAGGCCAGGCGTTAAGACTAAGCGGGTTCCCTGATCCACAAAACGAAACTGGCTTCCATCCCTCATCAGCCCTTCGATCGTTTCCAGATGCAAACGATTCCAAACCAAACCAGGATTGCGGAGATATTCATCGAAGACACGATTGAACAAGGCGACTTCTTCTTCGGCACGAGTTCTGATGTCGGTCGATTGACGGGTCGCCGATTGAACCAGTGAATTGCTTTCCGCCTCGGCAGCAGGAACAACCCTGGCGGCATAGCCTTCTGCTTCACGTTTTTTGGTTTCGATCGCGATCCGTTCACTTTGAACCGCCTGAAATGCATCTGCAACCGCGGCCGGAGGTTGGATTTCGCGAAACTCCAGAGCGGTCAACTCGGCTCCCAAATTCATTTGATCGATCAACGATTGGGCTTCGTTTAAAACGACCTTTGCAATTTTCTCGGGTCCCTGTTCGGTTTCCCGCTGAAGCCGTAACACGTCATCGATTTGCCACTGAGCGATGACTTGGGAAGAAGCGCCGACGACAGCATCTCGCATCATTCGTTCCGGATTCCGATTGGAAAACGTAAACGCTATCGGATCGCTGATTCGATACTTCAACGTCAGATCGGCTTCCAGAATATTTTGATTACCCGACAGAGCATAACCGGGTAGCCCTCGACCCAAGATTCCATTGGCTGTCGGGTCCTTTCGAAGGGCTGAGATCGAAATCTCTCGTTCCTGTTTGACCGGCACTCGAATCACTTCATCGATCGGATACGGCAATGCGAGCAGCAAACCAGGTTGTCGGACTTGATCGGCCGGTGAAGTTCCAGTTAGCCGGCCACACCGCAGCACTAAACCGACTTCCCCAGGTCCAATCGTGGTGATGCCAGAGAACCAAAACAACACAAACAGGGCCAACGCCAGCCAGGCAATCATTCGAGATCCTGAGCTAACCGCTTCGACCATTGAGAATCGACTATCCGATTGTGGTTTCGGGGGAACATGCGGTGGGACAAATCCATCCCCGGTCGAATTTGAGTTGGATTCTGGAAACTGACTACTCATCGCTGTCTCCCGATCCTTCATTCCGTCGCGGCGATTCAGGTGAATTGGTAAGCAGATCAAAGAAACCCTGGTTCGTTCGGAGGACGACGGTTGCATCCTGACCCAGCGTTTTTTTCAAGGCCTCCAGTGACCGCCAATAACGATAAAATTCCGGATCAGTTTGATGGGCTTTGGCGTAGATCTCGGCAGCCGCCCGTTCTGCTTCGCCACGGATCTGTCCTGCCTGAAGACGACCTTCTCTCAAAATTTCCTCACTTTTGACTGCTGCATCGTCTCGTATTCGTCGCGACTCTTTATCACCTTCGGCTCGCAGCTGTTTTGCTTCCGCTTCGCGTTCGGCTCGCATCTGAGCCAAAACAGCGGTAACATTGGCTTCTTCGTAGGCGATTCGTTTGAATCCAATTTGTTCTACGTGAATGCCAAACTTTCCAGAGGCCACATCTTTGACTTCAGAAACAATGGCGGATTCTATCTCAGGAGTTCGTATTTTTTGAGGATCGATCGACACAAGCGATGAAAGATCGTATCGACCCATCAATGTATTTTTAGCGGCGGTAACCATTCCGTCCAACTTGGTTGACGCTGCGGTTTCGTCTCCGACAGATTGCAAAAAAAGTTGCGGATTTTCAATTCGCCAAACGACATACGTCAACAAAACCACGTTGCGACGGTCGCGAGTCAAGGTAGCCGTGTAAGGTGTGTTGAAAACTCGTTTTCGCATATCAAAGGTGCGGGCATCTTCGATCGGCCAGGGAAGTTTGAAATAGGGCCCCGGTTCAGTGATCGACCGAATCGGCTCACCAAATCGCGTCACCACGACCGCAGTTCCCTCGCGAACCTGCAGGTAGCAGGTGTACCCGACAAGCAATGTTACGAGAATCAGTCCAACGATTGCGTTGGACAAAATTCCAAGTTTGCTTCGCTTTGGTGGATCCGCAATGGAATTTGAAGGCTGTTGATCTTGTTGCTCGGTCACGAGAACCCTCTAATTTTTTGGTTGGGTGGATTCGATCAAAGTCGGATCCACGGATCTTGAACGTTCGTCAAAAATCACGTCGGGAAGTTCCGAATCGACAATAAACAGGCGTCGCCCGGCCAAGACTTTTTCAAATGCTTCGAACCAAAGTCGAAGCCGATACGTTGTCGGGGTCGCGGTGTAGGCTTCTCCGACGGCCATAAACTCCGCCGATTCCTGTCCAGCGGTTGAAACGCGTTTCGCAGCATCGACTTTCGCTTCGGCTAAACGCCCGTTACCCCCCTGCTCTGCTTCGAGAATCTGTTTCGCTGCCTCACCCCCGGCAACGGTGACGACTCGTTTACTGTCGAGTTCAGCATTGATCACGTCGAGATAACTGCCGGCGGCTTCGACTGGCGGATGAATATTGATGAGGGCCACATTAACGATGTCCAACCCGAGCTTTTCTTTGGTTGAGTATTCCGACAATCGACTGCGGACACTACTCGCAAATTGATTTCGACCACGAGACAAAACGTCAGCCAATGTGGCAGTTCGAGTCTGTTCCATTAACACTCGATAGGCGTAAGCTTCGAGTGCTTCTTGTGGGTTAGAAGTCGCCAACGCATGATCAAGAAATCCTTGAGTATCGTCAGAAATTTTATAATAGACGATTGCGTTGACCGCTACCAATTCTGTTTCCGATCCAAGCACAAGCGAGAATTCACGAGCGTGAGGTTTCGTCCAGAGGAGCGTTCGATTTCGATCCTCGGAAATATTTGTCGTGGATTCGTCTTCAAACCCGATCTGCATCGTTTGCACCAAGTTTGCCGGATATCTTTGAATCACACCGAAAGGCCAAGGCAACTTTGTGTGCAGTCCGGGTTCGAGTCGTTTTTTTTGAGCCACACCGAACCGCTGTTCCAAGCCCGCCTGATGAGGCGCGATCACTACGAAACAAGTAGATGCCCAAACCAAAATCAGGCTGCTTAACGCAATCGGTAGAACAGATGCACGAAAGAATCGAATCGTCCACGACGAGCGTAGACTCAAGCCAAATCTCGCTTCAACAATATCGAAAGCTTTGGCAATCGGATTCGTACTCGTCAGAAAAATTTCACGAAAGAGCGATTGAACTGGAGCTTCAAACCGATCTAGAAGATTCACTGTTTGAAACCATCCAATAAACACTCGGCATAGATGTTCACTGGCGATCAGAAGAACCCAAAGACTGAGTCCCCACGCAAACCACCCCTCGACGGGTGGATAAACGGTTGCGGCCAATAAGATCCCCGCGCTTAACAGAGCCACCAGGCGAGATTCTGACAGAGCCGCCTGAATTGCCGAGCCTTCGATTTGCTGAGTGGTTGGTCTGGAATCGAGAAATCGAGCGAACACCGTCCACAAACTTGCCGCGACGACCGCCAGGATCGCGCTGCCAACCACCTGCTGTTGCGACCGGGGTATCACGACTTCGACCAATTGGCCCAACATCGAAATGCCTGCTAACACCAAAACCGCAACTAGGGGTGCTGCAAAGAACAAATAATGAATTGCGGTAGCTTCACGCTTCAATGCCAGCGCTGCTTCTTCGCTCTGCTGGGTGGTCAAACGTGAACGAATCTTCGCGGCATCTATCGCCGCCCAAGCCGCGATACTACAAACCGACAACTGAAGGGCCATTGCGCGAAACAGGCTGGATTCTACTTTTTGCGCATAAACAAAACTGATTCCAGCGACAACAAACAGGCACCAAAACACATTTCGTAGCAATGCCTTGGATGAGCCATCTGCTGAATTTTGCCCAACATCCTGTTGCGAATCCTGCTGCAAGTCAGAAAGACCACCGGCAAGATCCGAATCTTCAGAACTATCAGGAGGTTGGTTGACCATCAGTCCCTCCTCGGAATGCGGTTTTCGTTTCCATCAAAAGTCGCTGTAATACCGGTAATTTATTAACCGCAGCTTTCATATCCTGTTCGTAAAGAAGTTGCTTCATGTGATGTAGTTCGGTTCGCATGTCCCGGGTTAATTTTCGTTGTCGAGCATCAGGGAATGAACCACGGATTGTGGCTCCGATTGATATTTTGGAAGCTGCCGAATCCCATGCAGCGATTCGATCAACGGCAGCGGCAAAGTTGCCACTACGAATCTCGATACTCGAATCGACTTGGGTAATTTCCATCATTTCAATGACTTCGCTGGGACTGGGATAAACGATGTAGGCCGACAGGAAGAATAAAACGCCGATTCCAAAAACAGCGACGGTTCCCAGTTGAGAAACGGGGACAGCCTTTGCCATGCGGCCCGCATTTTGAGCTGCCACTTCTTCCGGGTTATCATCCCGAAAATCCTTTTTTGTCAGCCGCACAAACAATCCGGCTAATACAAACGCGAACACAATCCCTGTGCTGATCATCATAAAAAAATTTAAGAATGCGAGTGATTCTTTGAAAGCTTTGTCGAGATAGGCCAACGACGCGTACGCTGGGCGGCTTAAGTTATCCAGAGCGGTCGTTTCGGCCACACCTCCAAATGGTTCCGGCAAAATATAATTTAAGGCATAACAAACAGGAACAATTACCAAAGACGCGGCAAAAGTCAAAGCGAGCATTCGACGCCAACCGAACCATTGCAAGAATGCCATGATACTGGCTCCCCCGACGGCTGTTCCAAACATGTAGACCGCCAAACCTCCTGCAACGGAAAGGTTGGCATCCCTGATCCCGGCGAACTGAATCACCGCTCTGGAAGGACTGACATACTGCCCGAAGGTTAGCAAAGAAGCGAGGCCGGGCCCTCTTTGGTTTTCATCGGAAATTTCTAATAACTTAAAAAAAGCTCCATATTCGATAACGGACAAAACCATTGTCGAAACCACGATGGTAACAATCACGTCGAACCAAATCCGGCCCGACATCAAACGACTGCTTGCGATTCCAAGGTTTCGAATCCGAGTTGCTCCGGTAAGCCCGGCCGGGCGCCTAGCCGCAGATACATCGGCCCGTTCATCGAATCTTGAACCGATATCACCAATGACGATCGCCAACGTGATGGTCATCACCACCATTGCGGCATATTGAAAGAAGGAAAAAACTGTCAATCCAAACAGGATTGAAAAAGGGTTCAGTAATGGAGCAGCAATTCCGAGCACGATCAACTTGCTGATCGGTAACCCCAGCAATCGCAACTCACGCAACACTGGCAAAATCCCGATCGAACAGACAGGCAGCGTCATGCCAACTAGCACCGTGCGCATCGAGCCCGCAACGCCATCTCCAGAGAAGATAGAGGCGACTTTCTGTGGGGTCGCCTGCGTCCTCAACCAACTTGCAACCGCAACGCCACCTAAAATAGAAGGGGAAGATTCAACCAAAGTCCTTGCAGCTGTAACGATCAGCGTCACTAAAAAGGATTCGAAAGTTGGTGGGCTGACAATCATCGAAACTTTGTTGCAATTCGAGAATAAAAGTTGCGTGATTGGAATGAAAATGAACGCGTGAGTCTTTTTAAAAACCACTTGCGATTTTAGCTTCCGCAAAACTCACGTTGTTTTATACACTCAGATCTCATGCGGTGTTCCCATATTTCCGATTGGATCTTCCGCAAATCCGGAAGAATCGATTTATCGACTTGAAACCAAATGCTCAAAACACGGCTGTAATCATTTGAATCGTCGGTAAAAATACTTACAGGTTTGATACCGGTTACAACGTCAGACCAAATCTAGCGGCTATCGTTCCGTAAATTCGCCATCCGCATCCTTTTTGCAAACTTCGCCCCAGTCGCGTTTTTAAGGTGAATTGAGAGAGTTCACCCGACCGATTTGAAAGTTTCTTTACAATTCGTGCCGGACAAAAAGCGGACAAAACTGGTTCAAGCACTTCGACAAGATTAAAATTCGGTTCAATCTATTGCATCATTTTGTCGCCAAACTTGATTCATGGCCCCTCTGATTCCGAATGCCGCCGCCCGACCAGTCTTCGTTTTAATGGGGCTATTGGGTGTTGCTCTAGGGTACCAACTTCAAGTTAGCGTTGACTCCTATTCCAACGCTTTCATCAAATCCCAACCGGACGGCCAGTTGGAAACAGTCGACCATTGGGAATGGAGGATGGAATCTTCGACCCAATCCGCCAAGAAACACAACATTCCATTTTTGCCAAACTGTTTTGAAGTCACCGAAGGTGTCTTTTCGGGTGGACAGCCGGACGGTCGCAAGGGATTCGAGCAACTTTCGCAACTGGGAATTCAATCCATCGTTTCGGTCGATGGTGCCGTGCCTGATATTTACTTGGCGGATCAATTTAAGTTGAAGTACGTCCATCTACCCAATGGTTACGATGGGATTGATGCCGACCAAGCAAAAAGACTTGTAAAAGCTTTGGAAACCCTTCCCCGACCGATTTACATTCATTGTCATCACGGTCAACATCGGGGTCCTGCGGCGACAGCGGTGGCGTGCATCGGGTCGGAAATGATAAACCACGATCAAGCTCTACAATTTCTGAACGATGCCGGGACCAGTGAGCACTACCTTGGCCTCTACCGATCCGTCGCTTCGGCCAAGGTTTTTAGTTTGCAGGCTCGAAGTGGGATTCAGGTGCACCTACCATCAGTTTCGCCACCCAAACCATTCCTCAAATCGATGGTGTTAGCTGATCGACATTTTGAAAACTTGGTCCGGTTTCGATCCAACCAATGGAAACCGATTTCAGATCACCCTGACCTTGATCCCGCCCATGAAGCACTAATGCTGACGGAGCAGTTTGCGGAATTACTGCGGACTGAATCAGGGAAGCCACCCGAGTACCGATTGCTACTTGATAGCACCAACAAATCCTCACACGAGTTGCACCAGGTACTGATCCGCCTGGGCTCAACCAAGGCAACGCAATTTGATTTAAAGAGTGACGATTTAAAAGAATCGGGGAATGGCCAAAAAATTGAGACTCTGAACCGGCTACTGTCTTCGATTCAAAAAGACTGCCAAACGTGTCATCGCCAACATCGCAACTAATTCTCTTGAGTTGGCTTTTTGGCATTCAGGAGTTGATCCATGAAACTTTCATCTCAATTGGCCTCGCAGAACATAGGACAAGTCGTTATTTGTGGCCTCGCACTGGTCTCAATGGTTCTACTTGGATCTGTTTTAGGCTCCCAAAATTCGTCCATTGATGAACTGCAGGTCAATGATCTAGTTAGTTTAGGACTCTTGATCTGGCTGCGGATGTTTGGTCAGAATTTTTCGCCAAACAATGTGATTTAACAGGTCGGGTGAGTGGTCGAATCGAACCGTGGCTAACTAACGCCAAAACGGCTAATAGAATGACAACAAATTAGCCGCTGGCCGTTAGGCCCGGTGTGTTTTGGAACAATGAAATCCACGGAAAATCGTAAAGCCCTGCGCTTCAATCGCCACAAAAAATGCATCAAATCGTTAGGGTTTTTGGCTTTCAACTTAGCGGTTTAAAATCTTGCCTTGAAC
>JBCCSJ010000208.1:0-10459 GCA_039200505.1 Planctomycetota bacterium
CGCATCGTCGTCGTTTTACCCGCACCGTTGGGACCGATAAACCCGAAGAGGTCGCCCTGCTTCAAATCCATTTCGATCCCTTTAATAGCGAACAGTTCGCCATACTTTTTGGTCAGATTTTCAGTTTTGATCATCGTTCAGCTACCTGTCTGATTTTCGCAAAGCAACCGGGTAAATCACTCGCAACAATGTGATGGACTGATCGTAAGAAGATTCAGCCGACTGATCATTAATTTCAAGAATCGAAACCAAGGGATCGATCTCGCCAACCAACACAGCCCTACCAAGCTTGACATAGTCCGTCATGTCGGTGAACGACTGGTAATCGTGGGTTAACCCCGTGTAATTTTTTCCGCCGGCTGCTTGGTAAAACATCATGATGTCGAGAATACGATTAGCATTGGTCGATTCCGGATCCCACGGGCTGGCAGAACTACGATTCTTTTTTTCGCTGTCTCGAACTCTCCGAGTCAATAAACTTTTCAGGTTTTGTTCTCTTGTTTCGGCGGCGATATCAATCGTCTCGTTGGGTTCAAGATTTCGATCAAGATTGTAGGCATATCCGTCAAAGATCAGCCGGGCATTTTTGATCTCGAAATCGAAGGGATTGGTGAATGTACCCAACAACTGACCGCCCATAACATCATCCAGTCGCAGTCGACTTCGAACGCGTACGGGATTGTCGCCCCACCATTGAGCAAAAAGCGGTTTGGTCGATGCATCCTGGAGCGATACGTCCTGAAGGTGGGCGTGAACCAATCCTTGATTTTCAACAATGGGGCTTCGATAGTTAGAAGTTAATAGACCAGGGTTCGCTCGGGTCTTCATGCCCCCCATCCCTTCACCGGGAAGACCATGCCAAGATACGATTTCGGAATCTTTCTGAAAACCAGAATCGGAATCCAACTTGATCCCAATCGAGCATTGCTGACTGGTGGGGCTATAAATATTAGTCCAAACCGACCCGCGTGTTCTGCCGACAACGCCATCCACATCCACAATTTCAAGCTTGTTGATCTGGATACCCGAGGGCCGGGTAAGGCTTGCAATCCAAAAAGCCAATCCACAGAACAAAATGGACAAAAGTGGAAACGTGATCCAGGTTAACTCCATTTTACCGGTCAATTTGCTGAGGAAAAAATAATCCCCCGGACCAATCAACAGGATGTAAAGACCGATCAGGCAGGCTACCAATGTAAATGCCACGAATCGGACATTTTTGAAATCTCCCAATGGAACTTTGAGTTGTCCGATGATGTCTTTGTAACCGAAATGCGAAACGGAGTTCCCCAAGTTGCTGTTTCGACTGCCAGGCGTGGAAGTAAAGCTATCTTCTTCAGTTCCGATCACTTTACTAATCAATGATGGAAATCCACCCCAGTCTAAAAGCCGTTGGGAATCGAGATCGAACGAAATGAAATCGATTTCTCCTAAGCCTTTTGCCCGACGAATTATCAAGGGCATCGTTTTTCCATTGTCCATCTCGACAATTCCATCGACCGATTCGAAGGTGGCACAAGTTAGTGATTCGTCTTTGTTCTTAATCAATTGTTCGCCGCTGTCAGGCGACAAAAGTTCCAACCGCCTACTGTTTTCAAGTTCTCCGGTGCCGTTGAATTTACCAGGGCCGAATCTGGCAAGCTTACTTTCAGCCCCTAAAAAAGACTCGCAGTTTTTACCGCAACTCCAAATCAGACGGCCTCCGTTTTCGATCCATTCTTCCAACGCGGAAATTTGTCGTTCCGACAAATTCGACAATCTTTGCCGATTGGTCGTCGTCATGACAATGCAATCCACACCATCGTATCCAAGTCGTGAAATCGGCAAATTTTGGCCGGGCGACAACGAGACAACCACCTTGGAATCATTGTCTTGTCCAAAGTCAGCGAGAGACTCGATTTGTTTCTGAATGGATCCGTCGTCTTCGATCGTGAGAAATATTCGTTGGGTCGAAGGAATCAAGTCGGCTGACTTTTCATCGCCGCGAAAGCTAACTTTTGAATCTACTAGCAGTTGGTTGATATTATCGGTCTTTTGGTACAAACGAACTGTCATGTCCCCGTAGACTCGCCCAATTCTGGCGTGAGCTTGAAAACGTTTGGGGTTGTTTTCATCGCTCAACAAAGGACCTTCATAGATGACGGGGGTATCGTCGCCGTCAAGAACTTCGACTTCAAACCAATTTGGTTGTTCCGTATCTGTCCATTCAACGAAAACTGGCACCCATTTGCCCAGTCGCACTTTTCCACCAAAACCAACCGAAATTTCTTGCCCATCAAGTGCCGTCTGGAGACAGATATGGCAGGCAACCACGCAACAGATCGTAAAGAATGCTCTGAAAAGTCTGCCAAGATTCCCGTTTAAACACGGTGGCTGTTTTCTTGGCGATAAAAGCTGGTTCATTTTGGTACTGAATTACCCCTGTTTGGATTTCAAATCTCAAGTTGTCCGTCAAAGTAAAACTGACTGCTTGACATCCCATTTTGCTCGGGCCATCGGCAACTCGACAGCCAACTGAGATCCTTCGGTTCTTAGTCTAAACCAAGCCGAAAAAAGTGCCTATCGCTAACCATTGTATGGGAGCGACTTTGCCAAAAGGCTGCACGATTTTACGGCTTTTCTTCGTCGGGACATTCGCAAACAAATTGACTACATCCCGGACAACCGGAACCGTATTTGGCACAGATTGCAGTAGAGAGATCAATTTCAGCCACGTTTGCGATCGTGGCAAGCCAAGCGAGTACGTCTGCAAATTCGGCCTGCAAGTTAGCTCGTCGACCATCAAATTCTGCTTCGGTGATTCTCTGTTTCTCTTCGGCCGTGGTTTCGCGAAGTGCTGTCGACAATTCACCGACCTCTTCCATTAACCACATGAAAGTTGCCGGGATTCCCCGAGAAACGTCTTTTTCAAAGTACATTTCCCGGATCAAATTCTGAAAATCTTTGATTGTTACGGACCGGGCTAACGATTCGTTCGTTGATTCACCCGAAAAGTCGCTCATCGACGCGTTTCCCTAATCACCTATTGGCCATCGTTGCCATCATCGGAATCTAATTCTTTGTCGCATTTCGTGGTCGAAACCTGAATGGCACCCTCGACGACTCGCACTTGAAAAGTGTCGATTTTGACTCTTGGATTATCGCACCATGTCCCGTCGCGAACATCAAACCCCCACGCATGCCAGGGACAGTAAACGTGTTCACCATCAAAATGTCCAGCTGCCAATGAGGCTCCCATATGAGGACACATATCGTCAATCGCCAGAAATTCGCCATCCACGTTAAAGACGGCCACCGTTCGATCATCCACTTGAAAGGCCTGACCTTGGCTGGGTGGAATATCTTCTACTTTTCCGACCGTCTTAAACTCTTGCATCGCAGGCCTACAATTTTTTAATCGAAATTTCGACTCGACTAATCAGTTCGGTCAAAATAGTCTTTTCCCGGTACGGACTTTCCGTATCGACTTGGGTCTCAACCGAACTGGACACAAAATAACCGCTATCGAGACCAAGCATCATTTTTCCTGACCCCTGAAAGGACTTGAGAGTTCCCGAAGGAATCGATTTCTTAACTCCGCCAGAGCCGGCATCTTTACCCGCGTCGGCGTCTTTGTTTTCGATTCGACTGGTTAATTTGAATTCAGCAAATCGATTGTCATCAATCTTTCGCTCACCCTTGTATTCAAATTCTCGAATTCGCACAAAATCGCCGAACGCCAAATTCAACTCTTGCCTTGATTCCCACTTTTCACCCGGCTGCAATTCTTCGCTTGGCAACACTATGGAAGCAGAACCGAGCACCTGTCGAAGGCCCGTTTCGCTGAACAATTTCCGAATCGCAAGTGTGCCGGGAAGTTGATTGATCACCTCGGCTGTTTCGTCAGGCAATTCGACATCAGTGATTTCGCCAAGGTCCGTCATGGATACGTTGAACTTCAGCCCGATTAGAGGCAAGATTTGCTTCCGGAGTTTCCGCGATACTTTGCTCACCTTCTGTTCTGCCAGCCCAGTATCGTATTCGACTGCCTGGTTGGGCACGGCAGGATCGCCTACCTGAAGTTGGATCTGACGAAGTTCCTGTTCCAATTTGTAGACGCCGTCGACGACTTCGGCCACAGTCCAATTCATTACAATCGTATTGGAACTATTAAGAACGGTTTCTCTTGATTCAACCCTCGTTTTTGAATTAGTAGTTTGAAAGAGGGTAACTTCGAATTCTTCTCCTTGTTCCAAGTTCCACCGAAATGCGGTTTGAGCCTGACTCAGCCCGCAGTTATTGAGACTGACTATTAGAACCAGAAACGCCTGAACGGAATGTCGAAATTTTGCAGTCAATTTTCTATCTCCAATACATCGTTGCATTGCCCCAATTCGGTTCACGACACTCGCTGAAGGTATTAAAAACAGGGAGTCGTTTTCAATGTTCGTCGATTACAAAACTCTCGCCCGGTTTTAGCACCACGGGAGTCGCTTCCGTTTTGGCCTTCACAGAATCGGCCCACTGATCCGCATTTTGTTCAATCGGAGGCCAAGTGTTGTAGTGCGTCGGCAACACGGACTTGGGTCGAATCCACTCAATCGCAGTCAAACTGTCTTCGGGCCCCATGGTGAACAGGTCGCCAATTGGAAGAACCGCTACATCGACGTCGGCAATCAGTTTCATGTCGGAGAACAAAGCGGTATCACAGGCAAAGTATATATTTTTGTTTTCAACGGTCACTAAAAATCCCGCCGCGACTCCGCCATACGATCCATCGGGTAGTTGAGAGCTGTGAACTGCAGGGGTCATCTTTGCCGTCATATAGGGAAAACGGACCGAACCTCCAATATTCATTCCCGTGGTGTTTTTAACATCATGATTTTTGGCAAACCACTCTGCGATTTCGTAGATCGCAACCACCATCGCATCGCACCGATTGGCAATCTCAGCAACATCGCAAACGTGATCAAAATGCCCATGCGAAACAAGAATCAAATCGGCATCCACGTCGGCAGGTTGAACCGCTGCGGTCGGCGATTGGCTTAAAAATGGGTCAAGCAGAATTGTTTTTCCACCCGTTTCAATCTTCCACGTTGCGTGCCCTAACCAAGTTAAAACGACACTCATGACTGCATCATCCTTCTATTTTGAACCTACTAAGTCTTCCAACCGAGTGTCCTGTTTAACTTACCGCCTGCCGAAGTAATTGGTTCATGTACTTTTTGTATTTTTCAACTCCGGGCTGTCCGTAAGGGTTAATTCCCATCATCCTACCCTCGACCACTGTCGCCAGCATCATCATTTGGAAGAATTGGCCAAGCGACCCTTCATCGGCTCCTGGTAAAAAAAGATTGGTCGTCGGACGATGGTCTTCTTTGTAAGCGAGATTGGTTCCCTGCAAAGCCGCCGTCATCACTTCGGGTAAAGTTTTATCACTGAGCTCGTTCAACTGGTCTTGATTGCGATCACTTTGACCTATGGCAAGAGGCTGGAACCTCCAGGAATCCAAGATCACATTATTCATGACTTTGTCACGAACTCCTTCCTGGTGTTGTTGGGCACGAGAATGGAGGTCGCGAGAATTAAGGCAAGTCAACGGCAATGCTCCTTTCTCTTCCTTTCCAATACTTTCGGCAAGTAATTGATCGTACCAGAACCCTGCCGATTCCAGCGACTTAGACCAGACCGACAATACACGAGTATTGACTCCACGTTTGACTTCAAGCAGATGGTTGACGCCCACGTAATCCAGAACCGGGTTTTGACCAACCGGTTGTGATCTAAAAGTCGCATTCATGGCGGCGGCACCTTCTAAAAGCGATACCACGTCCACTCCCAAGATTGCAGCCGGAAGCAATCCGACGGCGGACAACACCGAGAAGCGCCCCCCCACACCATCGGGAACGAGATAACGATCTCGACAGCCAATTTCATCTGCCAAGCTGGCCAGTTTTCCTGATTCTCCGGTCACAGGAATGACCAACTCTGGAAGATTCTGCTGCCCGACCTGCGATTCCAGTGCCCTAAGAAATTGGCGAAACGATGCCGCAGTTTCCAACGTACCGCCACTTTTGCTTATGACGACGATGGCCCACTTTCCTTCGACGCCATCGTTGCGTGATTCCAGTTCAAGAAACTGCAGCAATGCCTGCGACCAGTCGTTGTCGACATTGTTCCCTTCAAAATACACACGGGGAACGCCACCCCGATCAGCTCGGGGCAACTCATTATGATACGGATGGCAGCAAGTTTCCATGATGGCTCGAGCTCCCATATAGGAACCGCCAATTCCCAGCACAACAACTTTATCGACCGTTTCCCGAATCCGTTTTGCGGTTTCCAAAATCCGCCCTAGTTCACTCTGAGAACGTTCGGCTTGGTAAGCATCGAGGATCCGCTCGGGCATTTCATGGAATCCGGCATCCAAGGGCTGTTTGGATTCCGGAATCTGTCCTTTTCCGACAAATAACGAAAGGTCGATCTGCAGCATTTCCTCGCGAGCCGATTCCAGCTGGGCCGCGACACCATTGAGATCCCCTTCGTCAATCCCGTATTCTGGAATCACCGCGCCTTGAAACTCAAATCGAACTGGTTTAATTTTCGCCACCATCGGCTCCTGATCTTTTTCGAAATTACGTTCACCGATCACTCGGCAACTTCTTTCAAGATTGTGCCGGATTGCTCTCTTTCTATCCAGTGGCTCTCCGCTTGCGTTTCCTGCAATCCATCTAAGCCAAACCGTATGCCAGGTGTAGGTGCAAATTGAACCCTACTGTATTTGGGATATAGGTCCTGAGAATCTGGTGCGGTCTATTTTATCGACGTTAAAGCTGATACCTTGACGCGAAAGCAGTTTCGATTTGATGATGGCGGGCCGAAAACCGACTTTTACGCGAATTTAGGTCGCCTGTTGAATCGCCGAACTCCGTTTTATTTTGCAACTATTGAACCGGTAAGTTGGATGACAAACCTTGAAAAAAACCAGAAATTCAACGGGCCCGAAGGCCCCGTCATTCTTGTCATTATGGACGGCGTTGGAATTGGAAAAGGTGATTCGGGTGACATGGTCCACCATGCCTCAACGCCGACTTTGGATTGGTTAAAAAGCAACGCGATCTATACGCAGCTCAAAGCTCATGGACTGGCCGTCGGAATGCCGTCCGACGGTGACATGGGGAACAGCGAAGTGGGTCACAACGCTATCGGGGCTGGCCGGGTTTTCGACCAAGGTGCGCTACTGGTCAAGAATTCAGCCGAATCGGGAGCAATGTTTGAAGGCCAAACGTGGAAAGAACTAACTGAGAATCTCGAAAACAACACGCTTCATCTATTGGGTTTGTTGTCCGATGGCAATGTGCATTCCCACATCGATATCCTCATGATTATGATCCGGCAGGCGCACTCTCAAGGCATTCAAAAGGTTCGAGTTCATGTCTTGCTTGATGGTCGCGATGTCCCTCCTACTTCAGCGCATGAATACGTTAAACAGCTAGAAGACGCATTGACCGAGATTAACAAATCGGGTGACTTTGACTATGCCATCGCATCCGGTGGTGGCCGGTTATACATTACGATGGACCGCTACGATGCGGATTGGCCGATGGTTGAGAGGGGTTGGAATACCCACGTTCATGGGAAAGGCCGAGAATTTGAATCCGCCTTAGAAGCAATCGAAACACTTCGCAAAGAAAATCCTGGCGTCATCGATCAGGACCTCAAAGAATTCGTGATTACGAAAGAAGGCCGTCCGATTGGTCCAATGGTCGATGGTGACAGCGTGGTTTTGTTCAACTTTCGAGGTGACCGAGCGCTGGAAATCTCAAAAGCATTCGATGCTGCTGAATTGAAAGAATTTGATCGAGGCGATGTCCCCTCCGTTAAGTTTGCAGGGATCATGCAATACGATGCCGACCTCGAAATTCCCAAAAAATTCTTGGTGTCACCGCCGACGATCGATTCGGTATTAGGAGAACACCTTGCCGATTCAGGCGTCCGCCAACTTGCCGTAAGTGAAACTCAAAAGTACGGACATGTGACCTATTTTTTTAATGGTAATCGAAGTGGCAAGTTCAATAACGAAACCGAAGACTACGTTGAAATCACTTCGGACTTGTTGCCGTTTGAACAACGACCCTGGATGAAGGGAGCTGAAATTACAGACGTCATTCTTGATTCCATCGCGAATGCAAAACACGATTTCATTCGGGCCAATTACCCAAACGGCGATATGGTAGGTCACACTGGAGATTTATTGGCCGTTGAAATCTCGGTTGAATCAGTCGATCTGTGTATCGCCCGCCTAATCGAAGCAGTAAATGATTCGAAAGGAATATTAATCGTCACCGCTGATCATGGTAACGCTGATGAGATGCATGAACTGGCCAAGGATGGTACCGCTAAAAAGGATTCAGACGGAAACCCCCGAAAAAAGACCAGCCATACTCTCAATCCCGTCCCCTGTTTTATCTATGCCCCCAATGACATGGATCAATTTGAACTGGCCGACATTGAAAAACCTGGAATCAGTAGCCTTGCGGCCACTGCGATCACTTGCCTGGGATTGATTCCGCCTAAGGACTACGATCCGTCGCTAATCAAAATCAAATCGTAGGTTACTTCTTTAAGTTTTGGCATTCAAACTTTGATTTATTTTTCATCTCAGACCACCGAACTGCCAAATTTTCCAACTGAGTTTTTTTCAGCTAAAATCAGGGCTTGCCATTTATCAAGTGAAGAGGGTTTCGATGCACCAATCAAATCTACCATGGCTGATTCGCGGAGTCTGCAGCTTCCTCATTTTGATCAATATTTCGTTATTAAAAGGGCATAGCCAGGACAGAGACCTGTTTGTTTCAGATGCCAGCCATGTCGTTGGAACCTATCAGCCCGCCAACGTGGAACACTCGACCAAGGCAATGGTGGCATCTGCCCAAAAGTTCATCGATTCGCTAACGGCTGAACAGCAACAAACAGTTCTTTACGAAATTTCCGACCGCGAACGCGAATTGTGGACCAATCTTCCCGCCAGAGAAGACGCGGGAGGCATTCGTTTGGGAGATTTGAATCAACAGCAAGTCGAATGCCTGTGCGACCTCATGGCAAGGCTTCTAAGTTCTCAAGGCTATGAAAAGATATGCAATATCATGCTCGCCGACGACCAACTATTACGAAACGGGCGTCCGAGACGCGGGTTTGGAACCGAAAACTTTTCAGCGGTCATCTTCGGAACACCATCTGAGACCGAACCGTGGGCATTTCAAATTGACGGGCATCATGTGGGCGTAAACTTGGCAATTGAGAAAGACTCACTGACGATGTCACCGAGTTTTATTGGGACTCAACCCCACCGTTTCACCATCGGCAACCAAGAGTACGTTCCCTTTCAAAAAGAAACCGACTTAGCTCATCAATTAGCCATGAGTTTGACAGACGATCAGGTCAAGTCGGCGGTCCTAAAACCCCGTCGAGCCGAGATTCTGACTGGCCCAGGGCGAGACGGGCAAGTTCCCCAACAAAAGGGAGTTTCAGTATCCACGTTTAGCGAATCACAAAAGCAGAATCTTATCGATCTGATATCACAATGGGTTCTCGATCTTCCTGAACCGCATGCGTCTAAACGAATGGAACAGATTAAATCTGAATTGGATCAGGTCACCTTCTCTTGGAATGGGAATCGACAACCCAAAAGCGATGTTTCGTATACGATCCAAGGTCCATCGTTGATTATTGAATATGCCTGCCAAAGCCTTGGTAACGATCCGCTGGACCATTTGCATTCCGTTTATCGAGATCCCACCAACGAATACGGCGGTCAGTACAATAAATAAAAAGTGATGGGTTGAATCGAGCACCTTCAGATTCGACACCGATTTTGCAAACTTGCAAATTAGGGTACAGAGTTCTCTATTGTGCTTATTGGAGCTGGTATCTAACCTCGTCGGCAACGCGTACATACGTTCCTGAATTCGGTTTTGGTAGAGTTGAAAATGGGTGCTCGGCTTCATTCGACGATTTTGATCATGGTAGCGTGCGCCTTTGTATCGACTGTTGGTTGCCAATGGCGTCCTAAATTCGGCCCTCAGGGAACAATGGGAGCTCAACAGATCGAATCTAACATCCATGATCCATTCCCAAGCAATGACTTGGGTCCGAAATTGGAAGGCGTTCGCCCTCTTGGATTTGATTTGCCTCGTTCCGAAGCCACTTCGCTTCAGCGAAACCCCTACGCTCGAAAATCGTTTGGGAGTGGCCGGACCAACCCCATCACAGGTTATTGATGCCAGGTTCGTGAATCCCGTTGTAAAAATCAGCAATGCGACATCTTAAACGCACACTATTGGTCAGGTAGGGCCGAAAGCCTAACTTGCCGAACGCTTTGCTGATTCAAAATTGAGGCGATTCTACCGAGCCGAGACTGTCATTTAGAGAAGGTTTCGCCATGATCTCGACTTCCGGCGGGAACGCGATGGTTTGCTGA
>JBCCSJ010000209.1:0-10400 GCA_039200505.1 Planctomycetota bacterium
ATCGTCGGAAACGGCAACTTCGAACCGGTTTTCATCTAAAAGAGCAATGGCGGGGTCAAACAGGTAACCCAATCTCAATGCCTCGACTTCAACGGAAAGCCGGTCTCCCTGCTTGCCAGCGATTTGGAAGTAGTCAATGTCTTCGGTGCCAATAATTCCGGTCACGGTGGTGTTGAGAGTTACAGCCTGAGATTCATCAATCGAATTGTTAGGCTCTTTTTCTGCCAATTCCGGCAATCGACCGATAAAAAAAGAACGATAATCTGAAATACCATTTTTGGTTCGCAGTTGTGCGACGTGCTCCCCTACCCGGCAACCTTCATCGACCTTGATTTGGACGAAAACCTGTTTATCGTCCTTGACTTCAATATTGAGCACCGAGATACCATCATCGTAGAAAAAGACTTCTTCGGTATCTTTCAAACGCTGGCCAATGAACCGCAGCGTGTGTTCCTGACCTCGCTGAACGCCACGCGGAAGAATGCTGTTCAGCCGTGGGGTCGAGGCGTGTGAATGGTTGCTTGACAGAATCAAACTGCCCAATGTCAGGATCAAGATCCCCAGTCGGCTTAGCTCGTTAGTGCCTAACATTTTATCTGCCAAAAACATGGTGGAAGTGGTTTGGAGTTCGGAAATCAGGCAAGAAGATCGGCCCGAACTTTGCCGCCGTCGACAATCTCGATCGGCCGTGCACCCGGTGCCATCAATTCTTTGTCCGCCACAATGCCAAGGCATTTGTAAATGGTGGTTGCCCAATCCTCGACCGTTAGCGGATCGTTTTCCGGTTCGCTGGCGGTTGCGTTGGAACTTCCATAAACTTGTCCCCGCTTGATTCCCCCTCCAGCCAAAAGAGAGCTAAAAACTTTGGGCCAATGATCACGCCCGGAAGTCTGGTTGATCTTGGGAGTTCTTCCAAATTCGGAACACAGGCAAACCAGTGTCGAATCCAGCAACCCCCGAGAATCGAGATCCTGAATAAGTGTGGCGTAGGCTTGATCCAAAGATGGAACCTGGCCTTTCATGGCACGGTCAATGTTGTCGTGATGATCCCAACCGCCATAAGTCAAAGTCACAAAACGTACGCCCGCTTCGACCAATCGCCGAGCCATCAACATTCTTGCACCAGCCGTGTTTCGACCGTATCGATCCCTTAGTTTCGGATCTTCTTTTTCAATATCGAACGCCAGCCGAGCTTTTTCTGAACTGATCAAACTGTAGGCACGGTTGTAAAAGGTATCCAAAGAATCAAGGGAGTCTGATTTTTCTTTCTGCCGAAAATGATCGTTGACGACGTCCAACAGCCGACGCCGTTTTTCAAATCGATTGACGTCGACTCCACCAGGAAGATTGAGATCACGGACCCGAAAACCTTTTTGAGCCGGATCGGCACCCAAACTGAAGCCTGCGAACGAAGAACTTAAATATCCTGTTCCCTGTTCGGGAATGGTTTGGTTTGGAATGATGACGTAGGGAGGAAGATTGTTTCGCGGGCCAAACTCGTGAGATACCACGCTTCCCATGCTGGGAAATTTCAGAGCCGGGCTGGGGCGGTATCCAGTAAACATATTGTGAGTGCCACGTTCATGGGCTGCCTCACCGTGCGTCATCGACCGAATGATCGAAATCTTGTCACAAACTTTGGCCGTCTGCTTGAAGAGCTGATTGATGCGGAATCCGTTCAAGTTCGTTCCAATCGAACCCATTGGACCTCGGTACTCCAGAGGTGCATACGGCTTGGGGTCAAACGACTCTTGCTGGGCCATTCCGCCGGGCAGAAAAATAAAAATAACCGACTTGGCAGATCCTTCTTTGCTTTCGTAATGCTTTTGGTCTGCCTGAGCTTTTTTCATCCGAAAAAAGTCGGTCAAAGTGAGGCCCAGCCCCCCGACGGCTCCAATCGTCAACAAATTACGTCGACTTAGAGGATGATTAGTGCACTTCATGTTGTCTCCTAGACTTTCGATGTTCTAAATCTTTTAGGCACTCAACGGATTATGATGACCCAACTGTTCGGATTAATGAAGTAATTCCGATCGCCCTTGCACTGAAGATCACTAAAACTCCCTTAAGCATCAACAATGGATTAAATTTCAACTTAGGATCGTAAAACCTCAAAAGAATTGAGTGGGCCCAACTCCAAACCGTCGTAATTACTATAGGGACGTCCGTTTAGCCATTGTTTTTGGCAACGTGAATTTCACCTAGCTAGGCGGACTTCTATTCCACTTAGTCCCATACCGAATCCACGGAATGGAATTCAAATCTTTCACAAATTCTGTGAAATTATTCGGATCAGACAATCCTCACCGAATCGGAAAAAACTAGGGCTTAAGTGATTTAAATTCGTTGTTCTGCCCATTCCCATTTTGAGGCACGCAAAAAGCCGATAGTCCAAAGGTATCTGATTTTGCTGTTGAATGGAATCAAACGATGAAGTGCCTGTTCTCTTGCGTCTTGTTTTCAATGGGTCTGTTTTTAGCTTCTCAATGGAGCCATGCTCAAACAGCAACTCTCCAATCAGAAAGCCCCTACTTATCCAGCTCGTTCCGTTATTCGGACGGTAGTTTGTCGTCGAATTGGCATGTGATCGACGAAGCGGTCAGCGAATCACGTTGGCAGGAAGATCAAGAAGCTCAGCCCACGCCCCCCAAGCGACCCGCGTTTGGACCTTGGCCATTGAAAGGCATTCGTGAAATAGGACTCGATGTTCGCGACATTTCAGACAGCCAACCGGAAGACCGTTCGGCTCAACTTGTGGAGTCCAAAAAAACCTCGTGGACACAGTTTGCAGCTACCGAAAAAGTGTTCGCGTGGATGGCTCCCAATATTCGCTATCAACCACTTTATTTTGAAGATGTTGCATTGGAGCGTTACGGACAAACCCTTCCTGCCTATCGTCAGTCGGTGAAGTCCGGAATTCACTTCTTCAAATCGATGTACTTATTGCCGCATCAGATTCGCAAACAACATCCACTTAGCTGCGACTCACCGCTTGGGTTTTGCCGCCCGGGCAATTGCGTGGACTACACCATTCAGCGACAGAAGTACGGTCCCTTTTCGATCGTTCGCTAACCGGCTTCGCAGTAAAATTTCGTCGCAGTTCTTCTTCGACCTCCAGCCTTCCACCCGCTGAAAAAGAGGGCAGGGAAGTGCTGGAATTGCCTTTCTCATCTTTGGTAACCGTCTCGGAATGCCAGGAATTCCGTTGCAGCTTCTTAGATGTCCTAAGGCGGGAATCGCCGCTTAGCCCTTGCGAATCCATCTTTGTCAAGTTTAACGATTGGCTCGTATTTACCACTTTTTCCGGATGACCGGATAAGCACGAAGAAGCTTCTTTTATCGCTTTTGGTTTCCGATAGTTCTGATTATTGGGATTCGTTTTGTTTTGACAGAAATATTTGATCTGAGCATTCCATGGATTTTAACCGTATTCAATCGAGCAGCCAGAAGCTTTTCATCCTTGCAATTTGCGGACTTCTGATCAGTGCCGGCTGCAATCGACACCGTAGAGCGGTTTCTTTTTCGCCCGAGACGGGACCCTGCGACAACGTGCTACAAAAGATCGAATACCCGGATCTGGTTGACGAATCAGAATCAGATGGCACGGAACTGCTGGCCCCGGCTCCGATGACGATAACGACTTTTCAAGAGACTCAACCGTGGGAATTGACTGTCGAGGAGTGCGTCGAACTCGCATTAGCCAACAGCGAAATTATGGAAAAGTTGGGAGGCGTCGTTGTCAACTCACCCGTTGCAGCCACAACGCTGTATGACCAAGCTCTCTTCGAAACCCAACCGCTTGGAGTTGAAGCAGCGTTAAGCGCATTTGATACGCAACTTACTTCAAGTTTGTTATACACTCGCAGTGAAAGAAGTTTTAACAACCCATTTATTGGAGGTGGTGCGGCCAGCCTGACGTCGAATATAGGCAGTTACAATTTTCAATTGACAAAACCAACCGCTAGCGGTGCGAGTTACTCGTTCCGAAATGTGATTGATTACAACCGGAACAACTCGCCAGTCAACTTGTTCCCCAGCACCTACGACGTTTTGAATCAGTTCGAAGTTCGCCAGCCATTGGGCCGCGGACGCGGAACGATGGTCAATCGAATTGCGGGGCCAGGCGCCGTCCCCGGACAAGCTGCCTTCGCGGGGCAATACAACGGAGTTTTAATCGCTCGAATACGTAGCGACATCTCACTGGCTGATTTTGAATCAGCGGTACGAAATCTGGTCCGGGATGTTGAAAATACTTATTGGGAACTCTACTTTGCCTATCGCGATCTTGACACCAAATTGGCAGCTCGAGAATCCTCGCGGGCAACTTGGGACAATCGTCGATTGCGATACGAAAATGGAGTCGGACGGCCGGATGACGAGGCTCAGGCCCGACAACAATATTTTAGTTTCCAGGCGCAAGCTCAAAACGCACTGACCGGTTTACTCAACGGCCAGCCCGGAGTTCTGGGGGCCGAAAGAAACTTACGTCGCCTGTTGGGCTTGCGAACTTCCGATGGACAAATCATCCGCCCAATCTCCGAACCTGCGGTTGCTCCGGTCATTTTTGACTGGATGCTTTCCCAAGAACAGACTCTTGCGCGTAGGGTCGAATTGAGACGTCAAAAGTGGACGATCCGCCAGCGAGAACTTGAACTTTGTGCCGCTAGAGCATTGAATCGGTGGCAAGTCGATTTGGTCGGTCAGTATGGATTCCGAGGATTTGGCGACAGCCTGTTTGGAAGTTTCGCACAACCCAACAGCAGTGCCATCGGTAATCTATTGGACGGTGATCTGGACGAATGGCGAGTTGGAATCGAAGTGGGTGGAGCAATCGGGAATCGCCGAGGCCACCTGGCCGTCCGAAACGCCGAACTCAACCTTCAAAGAGAGCGTGCGGTTCTGAAGGAACAACAGCGTCAAATTCTGCATGATTTAAACGCTGCGTATACCGAAGTCGACCGAGCTATGGCCAACGTAAAAACGAGTTTCAACTCTAGAGTCGCCGTTCAGGAAGAACTTGACCCCAAAAGAAAACGTGTCAATGTCGGCCAGGACCAAGTCTTTTTCTTGCTCGATGCCGAACAACGTGCTGCGACTGCTGAAAGTGCCGTTCACCGAGCAATCGTCGACTACAACCAGGCACTACTAAATTACGCGTTCACCAGCGGCAGTCTGCTCAGCCGATACAATGTCCGATTAACCGAAGGCCCTTGGAGCGAGGATGCTCAGGCCAGGGCCGTTCGAAAGGGGTGTGAATTCGAAAGATACGGAACCAACAACTGCGATCGAGACGTTTGGCCTTTGAGCAAAGGTGAATTTCAACAGGCTGCCCCTGTGTTGGGTAGCGAATCTCACGCCGAGACCGCTCCAGTTACTCCGATTGAAGAAGCCGCACCTCAACCCGGATTGATTGAAGAATAAGAAATCTGAACAAGAAGGGCTGAATGAAACCAATTGGTTTCCGCTCAGATACACCAAACAGCTTTGACCCGCACTCAAAGGAGCATATGGACTAGCAGAATTGAGCTTAACGTCACAATCGTCGACAACTGGGTTCCGTTCAGTGGATCGAATCGTTTACGGATTCATAGCCGACTGGAGAGACTTCGTGAAGCTTAAACTCTTTACGAGAGAGTGCTTGATAGTGATGGCCAATGTCGACTTGGTCCCCTTCGATCACGCGGTTGCCATTTTGATCCAACCTTGCATTCATGGTGGCTTTTTTACCAGTAGGGCATATCGTTTTGATCTCGCCCATAACGTCGGCCCAAGCAAGTAAATACTTGCTCCCTTCAAAAGGTTCGCCCCGGAAGTCGGTCCTCAATCCATAACACAAAACCGGTATTAATAACTGATCGCAAACCATCGTCAATTGCAAGACTTGCTTGGCCGTTAAAAACTGGCTTTCATCAACGAAAACGCATGCCACGTTTTTCGAATCGTTTTCGTTTCGAATGTGCTTTAGAAGATCAAACTTTTCATCAAAAGCAAATGCTGAACGGGATAGCCCCAACCTCGATGCGATTTTACCTTCCCCAGCCCGATCATCCAATTTGGGAGTGAACAACAATACTCTCATACCACCTTCTTCATAGTTGTAGGCGGCCTGAAGAAGCGTGGTGCTTTTCCCTGCATTCATCGCAGAGTAATAGAAATAGAGTTTCGCCATGAGATCGTCTTTTTCAACTGGAACCAAGTCCGGGCTATCTTACCGATTGCCAATTCGTGTCCAAGGGTTGAAATAGGCCCAGACGATGAAACAGAGTGAATTGCCATTAGACCTTATGGAATTTTGCCCGAGCATTCTTTTCATTTGGTCCCGGAGTGATAAATTCTAAGAAGTCATTCTCATACGAAGGAACTTGACGTTCAATTTTTGTTGTTACAAACCCAAAGCTCCGTCATTACCGCCGGCCATTAGATTGACACCCGAAAATATTGAAACAGGCATTCGTTTACGAAAAAGGAGTACAAGGTGGAGTATCCATTAAATGTAACTTTTAAACTGTTTACCTTGGCCCCTCAAATTATCGTGACCGATGCGAATCAGGAAACCGTTTGTTTTGTCAAACAAAAAATGTTTCGCCTGAAAGAAGCCATCAATGTTTTCAGTGACAAAAAACGCCAAAATCCACTTTGCGAAATCAAGGCGGATCGGATCATCGACTTCAGCGCAAAATATACCTTCACGGACAACAGTGGCGAAAGCTTTGGGGCGGTACGACGAAAAGGAATGCGGTCGATCTGGAAAGCTCATTACGAATTAATGGACGAAAATGACCAAATTTTCGGAGTGATTAACGAAGAGAATCCTTGGTCGAAAGTTGCGGATTCATTTTTCGGAGAAATCCCCGTGTTAGGCGCATTTTCTGGATACGTCTTTCATCCCAAATACGTTTTGAAAAATCAATCAGACCAAGTGATCATTCGATTATCCAAACTGCCAGCTTTTTTTGAAGGCAAATACAAAATCGAAAAGCATCTTGACATGGATCCAGTGGATGAGTTGCGATCTTTAATGGGTTTTTTGATGATGATCCTGTTGGAATCGCGTCGCGGATAAAACCAAGTTCGACTCTTTAATTCAAATGATTGCCTTGTGAATTTTACAAGGCATTTATTTTGAATCACTTGGCGATCAGTGATCCAAAAACGTAGAAGTTGGGGCTTTTCGTCGCAGCGGTGGAAGTCCAGCTCGATTTTTTCGGGGGTCAACGAGAGGTTTTTCGGGAGAAGCTGTTTTCGGTTTCCGCTTAAATTTTATAAACGTCGAAAGCAGTGAAACGACAAAAATCAGCCCCAAGCCTGCTGCCGCCACTTTGCTGATTTCAAAAGTTTCAGCATTGAGCAACGGATTTTTATCCGGTAGTCCATAGTAGCAGACGATTGATCCGTGGATATCGAGCCGTTTGTATTTCATCGCAAGTCGAGAGTAGGAAGTCTCATCTAATTCGCGTCCGGCGAAGTAGGTCACATCCAAATTTTGGTCTTCCATCAACCGATCGAACTCAGCTTGGTTGTCGACCTTTTCAAAAACGACAATCAACCCCTGGTATCCGTGAGAAATATTGAGTTTCTCATTGGTAGGAAACAACGGGGCCAAGACTTGGTCCCAAGCTCCGTCGTCGTCGTAATCCGATGTCACGATGTGTTTGCCAGCAGCAAATTGAGTCGCGTGGAATCGAGTCGTTTCCAGCGGGTGTTCCGAAAGCAGTTGCTTGCATGTGAATGTCTGGCCCGAATCAGATTCCAACCGGGACGCCGACCTCATTTCCTTGTAGCTCAATGAGGCCACGAAGCCACACAATATCAGGCAACAAAGGCTCAACATTGCTATAGCTTTGCGAATCATCGAGGTTTTTCGGAGTCTTGCGGGACGGGAATCGAATTTACAGATCGCAAAAATATAGGTTGTAGTTTAGGTGAGGTTGCACGTAGGCAATGAAATCGAACAGCCGATCGCTACCGGTAATGACGATTGAAAGGATTTTCCATCAAGGAAAAACAACCCAATCAGATTCCAATACGAGCTTGGCAAAGCGATAATCGCTCCGATTGCTTAAATCCGCAAAAATGAAAGCATGTCTTGCCCACAGTCTACGATCGGATTGGTGATTCATCGACGAGTGCATCCCGCGAATCGAAACCGTTGAAGGAATGCTGCAACAGAAGATCGCCTCTCCCGAGGCAAAATAATTAAACGTACCGCTCGTCTCAGATTACCGCTCGGAGAGAGTGGTACATTCCCGACCGACTTGGTTAAACAATCGGTCCACCGGAAAGAACTTCCGCGCTTGCTTTATCTTCGAATGCTTGGAAGTTCGCTTTAAACTTTTCGGCCAACATTCGAGCGGTCGTTTCGTAAGCTTCCTGGTCTCGCCAAGAACTGGATGGTTTTAAAACTCGCCCGGGAATACCGTTGCACGACTTAGGTGACTTTAATCCGAAAACTGGATCGGTCGTGTAGTCCGCCAGAGCGAGCGTCCCGTCATGGATCGCGTTGATGATCGCACGGGTGTACTCTAGGCTTATTCGAGAGCCGACACCGAACGCACCGCCGATCCAACCGGTATTTACCAACCAGGCCGACGAACCGTGGCAGTTCATGTTTTCGGCTAATAACTCGGCATACTTGGTAGGATGCCAAACCAGGAAGGCGGCACCAAAACAAGCTGAAAAAGTAGCTTCCGGATCTTTCACGCCCACCTCGGTCCCAGCAACTTTGGCGGTATAGCCACTGATAAAGTGATACATTGCCTGGGCCGAATTGAGTTTGCTGACCGGCGGTAAAACTCCGAACGCGTCGCACGTCAAGAAAATGACGTTCTTGGGAGGATCGGTAATGCATGGAATTTTAGCGTTGTCGATATACTCAATCGGATAAGAACACCTCGTATTTTGGGTGATACTCACGTTGGTGAAATCGACTTCATGAGATACCGGATCCTGAACGGTGTTTTCCAAAACCGATCCATAACGAATTGCATGGAAGATCTGAGGCTCTTTTTCTTCGGAAAGGTTGATGCATTTGGCGTAGCATCCACCTTCGATATTGAAAACGCCGTCTTCTGTCCAGCAGTGCTCGTCGTCACCAATTAAGTCTCGTTCAGGATCAGCCGAAAGAGTGGTTTTACCTGTTCCCGAAAGCCCAAAAAACAAAGATACATCATTCAATTTTTGCCCCACATTGCAGGAACAGTGCATCGATAACACACCCTTTTTAGGCATCAAATAATTCATAATGGTGAATACGCCTTTTTTCATTTCGCCGGCATATTCGGTTCCTAAAATGACCATCTCGCCGGCGTCGAAATTAATCGAAACGCAGGTGTCTGATTCGACACCGTCAATCGATGTGTCTGCTTTTTGCTGACCTGCGTTATAGATCACGTAATCGGGATCACCGAAATCCTTCAGTTCTTCAACCGTTGGGCGAATCAGCATGTTGTGCATAAACAACGCATGATAGGCACGAGAACAGATAATTCGGATTTTGAGTCGATTCTCAGGATCCCAGCCAGCAAATGCGTCCAACACGTAAAACTGGGGGCAGGTATCGAGAAATTCGACCGCAATTTGTTTCAGTTTGCCAAATGAATCCTCGGAAAGCGGAATGTTCACGTCCCCCCACCAGACGTCGTTTTCGATGCTCGCTTGTCGAACGACGCGTTTGTCTTTGGGGCTACGGCCAGTTTTGACCCCCGACCGTGACGATAACCCTCCACTGCTGGTAATTGTTCCATGATCAAAACGAATAGCTTCCTCGTAAAGTTTCGCCGGGGCAGTGTTGCGCAGGATGTTTTCAGGAATAAAACCCTGTTCAAGCTGACTAACGCGAGATTGAGTTTTCGTATCCATGATCGAATCAAATATGGGAGGGTGTTTGAATGTTGAAAGTCCAGCCATTTCCGACGGACGGTAACTTCACAGCCTAACGATGTTTCTTAAATGATGTAACGTTCAATGCAAAAAAATAAGCACCCAATTTGCCAGCGATTCTCGTTGTCCCAAATCGTCACGGCAGGCCTTGAAAAGAACGATCAATTCGAATTTCTCGCGATCCTGGTCAGGACGAAGTAAATCTCCTGATCCGGTTTCAACACATGTGATTTTATCAGCCATTGTTTGAGGTCTGTCAGCTGACTACATCCAAATTCACTCCACTGACTCGATGCGATCTTGATCAGATTTTTCAAATCGAGTCGCTTGGAAAATTAAACCGTAAGGTCGATAATTCAACGCCGGAACCCCGCCTTTGATTTTTAGGGCGAAACGGTAAGCGACTGGCGGGGCCTGCAATTTTGAATGCCTCGCCGAATCAGTTCGATTTCAACCCATATGTTGGACATCTAAAATGCAACCCAATCCAGGATCCAGACTTCGGCAGGCTTGGAATGAAG
>JBCCSJ010000210.1:0-10323 GCA_039200505.1 Planctomycetota bacterium
GATCAGTTGATGGAAGTGCTTCAAGTTGCTCAGGCAAATGCAGTTCCCCAACTGCCTCAAACGCCACCGATTGTCCCTGCCACGAAAAAGCCAGAAGTCTTGAAGCTTTTGTCGCAGGCACAGTTCGCGATGGATCAGGAACGTTGGATGGATGCACGGAACCTAGTGGATCAGGCGAAAGCTATGAATGTCCCTGATTCTGAATTCCTGCCAGATGAGTTTCGTCCTTGGCAGTTCGAATTAAAAATTCAAAATGCATTGAATCGGCAATCATTCGATTCGAATGTCATGCAGTCCAGCTTTACGGAAAATCCTGCTGCCAGCGGAGTCGTTCAGGCCAGCTACGATCCAGCTTCGGACACGACAGCCAATGTTACTGCTTCGGCAAACAAAGACGTTGCAGATAGTCGATTCAATCGCATTCCAAGTAGTGCATTGGATTTCTATCGTTCGGGCCTAAAGTCGCTTGATGAAAAAAAGCCTACCGAAGCGAGAGCTTACTTTGAAAAGGCTTGGAACAGTCGGGACCAATTAGACGAATTGACACAACAGTCGATTCAAGACCAACTTACTCGTTTAACAATGAGCAAGCCGACAGCAGGTCCTTCCGACAATGTGATTCCGGCAACACAGGCTTCGACTTCGATGGCCAGCCCCAGCTTTCAGCAACAGTCTCTGTTCCGAAAACTCCAATCCGAAGTCTTACGAGAGCGAGCATCAGCGGAACGATTGTTGTCGTCCAGCCCACGCGAAGCACTCGAAAAGATGACGATGGTTCGAGGCCGAATTGCACAGTCTGAGTTGGAAGTTTCCAGTCAACGACCGCTGCTTAAGATCATCGACAACGACATCGATAAGATGCAAGCCTACATCGAACAGAATCTGTCTGAGATCGTTAATCAAGAACAAAATATCGTCAGGCGGGAAGCTGTTGATCTGCGGCGACAAAGAAGATTGGATATCGAAACCCAGCTTCAGAGGCTCGTCGAAGACTTCAACCGTTTGGTCGAGGAGGAAAGGTTTGCCGAAGCGATTCAAATTTCCGAGCAAGCTCGGGATCTGGATCCAAACGATGCAACCGTGGTTTTGCTGGTTGAAAAAGCAAAACTGTTAAATCGTGTCTTCCGAATGAACTTAATTCGAGAACAAAGAGAGGGCGGGTTTTGGAATAGTCTAGCGGAGGTTGAGGAATCTTCTATTCCTAATGGAAGTACCACCACCCCAGTCATGATCAACGATGTCGAGCGATTTGCCCGCGACGCCGCAGTTCGAGGCGAACGACTTGAACGAAGTCGGTACAACTCTGATGCTGAGCGACAAATCTGGAACAAGCTTCGAAACGAGCAGGTGCAGGGTGAATACACCGGCACGCTGGCTGAAGCGATGGGCCAGCTTTCGCGTCAGGCAGGGGTCAATATCGTATTCGATGAATTGTCACTGGCGGATGCTGAAATCCGAAAAGACCAAATGGTCGACATGCCGATTCGCGAACCCATTTCGTTGCGAAGTGCATTGGACGTGATCCTTCAATCAGCCGGGCTTGTTTTTGTTGTTGAAAATGAGGTTATCAAAGTCACAACGAAAACGGCTCGTTCCGGGAAACTGGTCAACGAGACATATTATATCGGTGACTTAATCACACCGGTTAGCCAGCCTCAAAATCCAATGAACATCAATTGGATGCAGAGCAACCAAAACCCATATACGATGGGTGGTTCGATGAACGTCGGTAACAATCAGTTGGCGATGGCTCAACAGCTTGGCGGCAACGTGCCTGGAAACCCGTTTGCGAACTACACCAACAATTCAGATGGTCCACAGACAGGAACGCCTGCTTATGGAACCATGGGTGTCGCTCCGACCGGTGGTATCACAGAGAACGACTTCTTGCCTTTGATCGAGTTGATTCAAAACACGATCGACACCGAATCTTGGCAGGAAAACGGTGGTCTGGGAACGATTGACGCATTTGTTCCAAACTTGAGTTTGATTGTTTCGCAAACTCAGGAAATCCAAGATCGTATTCAGGATCTTCTGAAGAAGTTGCGAGAATTAAACGACGTTCAAATTGTTGTCGAAGTACGATTCGTCAGCTTGTTGGACCAGTTCTTTGAAAGAGTCGGCGTCGACTTTGACTTCAAAATCAATGACGACAACCAAATCGGAGTGAATCCGAACGCAGACACACAAACGGGTGGTTCGACGGTAGTTGGTCGTAACCCGGTCGACCCATTCCAACCGACTGCCGATCTTGATATCGAATTCCTGCAAGGGACGTTCGCTGCGGCCGAACCAGTGTTCGGTGGTTTCCAGGCGGCTACGGCCAGTAACTTTGGATTCGCAATCCTGTCTGACATCGAAGTCTTTTTCTTGCTTCAGGCGAGTAAAGGGAACGAGCGTTCAAACATTACCCAGGCACCTTCGGTTACGATGTTCAACGGCCAAAGTGCCAGCATCAACGATAACCGAGTGCGTCCGTTTGTTACCTCCGTCATTCCGATCGTGGGTGACTTTGCAGTTGCTCAACAACCGGTCATCACTCTGTTGCCCGAAGGGACCAACCTGAACGTGACCGCGGTCGTTTCGGAAGACCGTAAGTATGTCCGGCTTCAACTGGTTCCATTCTTCAGTGAGATTGATTCCGTTGAAACGTTTACCTTCGACGGGTCGACCACGGCAGAGTTGACCAGTGATTCGATTCTTGACCAACTGTTAGGACTGGCTAACAACAACCTAAACCTTGGCGATGAGGGAGTAACCACCCAAACTCAAGGTGTCACGGTTCAGCAACCGGTTCTTTCATTCACCACGGTGAACACGGTGGTCAGCGTTCCTGATGGCGGCACGGTGCTGTTGGGTGGAATCAAAAGAATGCGTGAAAACCGCCGAGAGGCAGGCGTTCCGTTCTTAAGCAGTGTCCCCTACGTGAATCGACTTTTCAAAAATGTCGGTATCGGACACGAGACTCGAAACTTGATGATGATGGTCACGCCACGAATCATCATTCAAAAAGAAATCGAGGAAGATCAAGTTGGCGGTCCTGTGAACTAAGCTGACTTGATAACCTGTAATGCTCACGAAGCCACCCGGACGTCGGGTGGCTTTTTTTGTGGCCGAATGTGGGCTATTCTGGGGCGAATCAGTACAGGAGGAAGAACGTGGAAAAATGGCAAATTGGAGTTTTCACCAGTATCGATGCGGGACTGGGTGTCGATTTAGCAGTGGCTCGTGAACTTGGGATTCCCACCATTCAGATCCATGCTCCTCATCAAGGGAATCGTGGTCAAGATGCAGCCGAAGCTATCCTTGCCAAAGTCGATTCGTTCGGAATTAAAATTACCGCTGTGTTCGGTGGATTCGATGGTGAAAGTTATGCCGATATACCAACCGTCGTCGATACGGTGGGTCTAGTCCCAAAATCAACTCGGGAGTCTCGGTTGGCTGAAATGAAAGAGATTTCCGACTTTACGAAACGGCTGAACTGCTCCGTGATCGCACTGCATCTTGGATTTGTTCCGCATGACACTTCCGATCCGGACTATGGGGCGGTGGTCGCAATGACAAAAGATCTCTGTCAGTACGCCGCAAAAAATGGTCAGGCTTTGCATTTAGAGACGGGGCAGGAAACGGCCGAAGCGTTGGTCCAATTCATCGAAGACTGCGAATCTCCTAATTTATTTGTCAATTTTGATCCCGCGAATATGATCCTGTATGGAGCCGGGGATCCGATTGAAGCCCTGCAAGTCATTGGGCCTTCCGTAAAAAGCGTGCACTGCAAAGATGCAAAGTGGTCCGACAAACCTGGTATCACATGGGGCGAGGAAACACGTTTGGGTGACGGAGAAGTAAATATGAAACGCTACCTCGAAACCCTCGACAAAATCGGCTACACCGGTCCTTTAACTATCGAACGAGAAATCCCGCAAGAACCCGAAAGACAGAAAACTGAAATTGGTCATGCCGTCACGCTTCTCAACTCCGTTAAATCGGAACTTATGTAAAACGGGATCGTCAACCTGATTCGCAATTTCTTAGGGCAACAAATTTCAGATGTACCGAGCTTCGATCGGGATTATAGGGCTGGTCTTTTTATTGATCGGAACTTCGATGTACATGTCCGCTTCCAAAGAAGCGCTGTTTTATGCAGGGACGCTCATTCGAATTGGCACCATGATGATCGTCACTTGGTTAGCTTATCCGCAGCTAGAAAAACATGGGTCAAAAATACCGACGGTACTCATAGGGATTGGGATTTTGATTCTGATAGTGTTGGCCACACGTCCCAGCCTGGGAAGAATCGTAATCGGAATAGTAATCATCTCGCTGGCCGTATCCTTTTTGATGAAACTCATGTCTGGTAAAAATCGAAACCGGGTGCGACGACGTTGAAGCCCAAAAAATTGGTCGTGTTCGAGGGGGCAGGACATGTCGATCTATTCAGCTATGATGCGACGAAATACGAAACGGAAATCATCAGCTATCTCGATCAAGTGTTGAACAATCACGCTGAAGACGGGAACGATCATTGAAAATACGTCCTCGTTCATACGAGTCGAAATGAGGCAGATCGAATCAATCAGTGACGACTACTGATTTGTTCAAGCGTTTTCTTTTGGATCGCAGGAACCTGAGTCCCATCGGCAGGATATCCGACGACTAATAGAACAAAGGGGCGTTCGTAGGTCGGGCGATCAAGAATCTTATTCAAAAATCGCATTGGGCTTGGCGTGTGCGTGAGTGTGGCTAATCCGGCATCGTGCAATGCCGCAATCAAAAATCCGGTCGCAATCCCCACTGACTCGCTCATGTAATAGTGCTTCACTTTTTCGCCTTGTTCATCGACACCGTGGGACTGGCCGAAAATGACTATCAAGGTAGGTGCAATTTCCAGGAATGGCTTTTGGTCATCCGTCCCAAAAGGCTTCAAGGCATCCAGCCATTCTTGGGATGCTTTTCCGTTGTAAAAAGCGTATTCCTCCTGCTCGGCTGCTAACCGGATTTCTTTTTTGATTTCCGGCGATTCAACGATCGCAAAATGCCATGGCTGCATATTGGCTCCGTTAGGAGCAGTGCCGGCGGCAAGAATGCAGTTTTCGATCACTTCTTGGGGAATTGGTTTGTCTGAAAAATCGCGAACCGTCCGCCGGCGCCTAATATTCTGATAAAAGCTTCGGGCACGAGCCTTCATTTCGTCGACCGGGTAGCTACGGTATGCTTCAAGTGGGATGAGTTCGGGTTCGGACATGGTGATATGATGATAGGGTCGTAAATTGAATCGGTCGAATTACCCTGAATTGGTATTGTGTCAATCTAGTCGGGAATGCCAAGGTACGTTCAGTTGAACCGATGTTGAAATGGATTTGAAATGAAAAATTCGAAAAAATTTGTACTCTGCATCGCTGTGTTGGCAATCCTTGCCGTCGGGTGTGACAGCCAACAACCAGTGATTGAAGAAACCGGCGCTGGCAGCCGCAGGCAAAACAACAATTCGAAAACTGAATCAGCCAATGAGTATCTTGATAGCGGGCAGTTTCAGATTCCTTCAGGGAACGACGCTGAATTGGAAAACTCTTATTCGACTCCGCTATGGGGTCAGTATCGAGGTAATTCCACTAACTCAATTCACAACCGAAGTTTGCTAACGAGCTGGTCGGATTCGGAAAACATTTTGTTCAAAACGGAACTCCCCGGTCGCGGTGCATCCAGTCCAATTGTCGGTCCCGGCAGTTTCGGAATCGTCGCCACCAGCTATTCTGGTTTCGCTGAATCGGCTGAAGCACCGGGGAAAAAATCGGACCTTGTACATTACGTGACCTGTCTGTCGTCTTTCACGGGGCATCACCGCTGGATCCGAAAAATCAAAGCGCCGCCGATTGTCCAAAACTCTAACGAAAACCTGATCAAACATGGGTTTGCTTCGAGCACGCCGGCCACCGATGGGAATTATATTTTCGCCTATTTCGGTGCGTCCGGACTTTTTGCATTCGACTGGAAAGGCAAACTCGTCTGGAAAGCGGACCTTGGATACTGGGAAGACTATTTTGGATCCAGTGCCAGTCCCTTATTTTACGACGGCGGAACTGTAAGCGAATTCGATGATGACTTGTTGATCGTCAATGCGTCAATCGAAAGTCAATCGATTTACGCGATTCGTCCGTCTACCGGAAAAGGAATTTGGAGAATTCGCGGAATCAAAAAAAGCTGGTCGATGCCGGTCATTGGAAAAAACCCAGCCGGCGAAGATGAACTTGTCATCATGGAACAAGGTTTTGTTCGCGGCTATGACCCCAAGACCGGAATTGAAAAATGGCATTGCCAAGGTGTCAACAATTACGTGGTAGCAACGCCTTTTATTGACAACGGCGTGTGCTATTGCAACGGCGGGATTCAAAAACAATTGATGGCCATCAAAATGGGCGGAGAAGGAGATGTGACCGAGACACATAAACTTTGGGAAGTGCCGATGGGAGCCAATGTCAGTTCCCCGCTTTACTTGACCGGTGTCATTTATCTTGTTTCTGACAACGGTATCCTCCAGTGTTTTAATGCGACCGATGGAAAACTGCTCAAAAAGCATCGCCTACCGACGAAAACGCGTTTCTATTCCAATCCGCTTTTGGCCGGAAATGCGTTGTACATCCCACTTGAAGATAACGGGATTTACGTCTGCGAAGCCAATTTAGAGGCCAAAAAAATAAGCCATAATCAGCTTTCTGACAAAGCTTCGCAAAAAGCCTCTCTTGCCGTCTACGATCGTAAAATCCTAATTCGTAATGATAACTATTTGACCTGTGTTGGATACAAACCGGAAAAAAGACTGACGAATCGGTTGGCAGGTTACGAAGCAGACGGCGATGACGAAACCATAAAACCCTTTATTCGTTATGATTACGCCGACGCACTTACTTACCTAAAGCAGTTTGCTTATCTGCTGGATCCGAATGAGTTAACCTGCAAAAAAATTATCATCGCCCCTTATCGATCCGTGATCACCGACGAACAAAAAGAAAAATCGTTCCAACTCGTCGATGCTCAAATCGAAAAGTTCAGAGAACTAAGAAACCAATTGCAGGACGCCTACTGGGAATTGTTGAAATCTGGATCACAAGATACTGAAGCTTTCGATGCTGAAATCAAACGAATCGAAAAAGAGACTGAGGCACACGCCAATCAGATACGAATCGAGGTAAAGAAACTGTTCTCGAAAGAACAAATGGATCAACATCTCAAAGAAGCGGCAGAGCGCAAGGCTGCACGCGAAAAAGCTGCCCAAAAGAAATAAAAATGTTAGCGGCAGCGGGCAGCTGATATAGGTAAATAAAGACGGCCCCAAACCATTTCCGCGTCGACCTTTAAAATTTGCAGAATGAATTTGACAGATAATTTCGGTGAATGCGTGGACGTACTGCTACGCGAGCACAGCATCGATCAGATGGCCGTGAACATCCGTCAACCGCATATCGCGTCCCGACCAACGATAGGTTAATTTTTTGTGGTCCATTCCTAACAAATGCAGCATAGTACAGTGCAAATCATGAATTTGAACTTTGTTTTCAACCGCTTTGTATCCGTATTCGTCAGTACTGCCATAAACAGTTCCGCCTTTGATACCCGCTCCCCACATCCAGAGACTAAAGCCGAAAGGATTATGATCTCTTCCGTTTGAACCTTGAGCGAACGGAGTTCTTCCAAACTCTCCAGACCAAACGACTAGCGTGTCTTTCATCAAGCCTCTCTGTTTAAGATCTGTCAGCAACGCTCCGATCGGTTGGTCAACCGCCTGCGAATTATCGGTGTGACCTTTAACTAAATTGGAATGCTGGTCCCAGCGATCGTGACCAACCGCTGGACAAGTTAATTCGATAAACCGCACACCCTGCTCTACCAATCTGCGGGCAAGCAAACACTGTCGGGCAAAAGTCGCAGTGCCTTTTGATTTTGAATTCATGCCGTACATTTCTTTGGTCGACTCAGTTTCGCCGTCCAAGCCGGCAAGTTGAGGAACCGCAGATTGCATTTTAAATGCGAGTTCGTAGTTGGAAATGGCAGATTCGATTTGATCGTCCCCTCCAATGGTCGCAAGACTTGAGGAATCGAGTCGCTTTAAAAGATCTAATTTATTCCGCTGAAGCTTGGCTGATTTTTCACTGCGATTAATGTTAGCCAGCGGATTGTTTCCAGAATTAAAGACCGATCCTTGATAGCTTGCCGGCAGAAACCCGCTGTTAAAACAATCGAGGCCTCCCGGTGGAATCAGTCCACCGTTGAGCACAACAAACCCCGGCAGGTTGTCACAAAGACTGCCCAGACCATATCCAATCCAAGCCCCCATACTTGGTCTTCCCTGAAATCCGTTCCCCGTGTGAAGAAAATAATTGGCATTGGTATGTTCTGAGAAGTCACTGGTCATCGATCGGATTATGGCCAGGTCGTCCACGTGTTTGGCCACGTTTGGAAACAAATCACTCACCGGTGTGCCACATTCGCCATATTGTTTGAACTTCCAAGGCGAATTTAGTGTCTTGCCAATGTTGTTGAATTGAGTCGGTTCGACCTTCATCTTGAACGGTTGCCCATTCTCTTGTTTCAAAAGCGGTTTCGGATCAAAGGTGTCAACCTGCGACGGCCCTCCGTCCATATACAAATAGATCACGCTTTTAGCTTTGGGAGCAAAATGGGGCTGGCGAGGTGATAGCGGGTTTCCGGTCCGTTCCGGGTCAGACGAACTCGCCGGTTGGGTCAATCCAGCGTAACTACGCTGAGACATCAAAGCGGCAAGTGCGACGGAGCCAAAACCACAGGCAGATTGTTTCAGCATCGATCGCCGATTCAATTCGATTGGTCGGTATCTTCCACAATGACTGCTTTTCATTTCCAAATTACCGTTCGCTTAAGAATTCGAATCATTTGAGAAAGATAAACTCTTTAAGATTGAATACGACGTGGCAGATATCTTTCCAGATCTCGACACTTTTTAAAACTTGATCATGATCCAGTCCAAGTTCGTTTGCCTGCCGATCGACAAATTCCAATGCAGCGTTCGCCTCTTCGGTCGTAGGCGGTCGGCCGACTGCTTTCTGATAAACGTGGTTGATGCGTTCCGCCGAATTAAGTTCGGTATGAATTAATTGATCCGCCCATACCTTAGCCTGATCGACTACAAAAGGATCGTTCATCATGATGAGGGCTTGAGCGGGCACGTTAGACTGATTCCTTCGCCCGATCGTGTTGAATGGTATGGGAGTATCGAAAGCCAACATCATCGGCGAAAGAAAATTTCTTTTTACCGAAATATAAACGCTCCGCCGCCCCGCTCCATCGAGCGGTCCACTTTTCCCCGGTCGTCCTCGCCCTGACATAAACGGAGTCAGATGCACAGGAACAGGCACCCCATACATCTTGGGATCCAACCGTCCCGAAATCGACAGAATCGAATCTCGTATGGCTTCCCCCTGAAGACGCTTGATATTAAATCTGTGCAACAATTGGTTATCCGGGTCTATCTCTTTTGCATCCGGATTGTTGACGCTGGACATTTGATAGGTCCGCGTCATCACCAAACGCTTGATCAGCGATTTGATGGACCAATTCATCGACGAAAATTCGTTGGCCAGATAATCGAGCAGTTCCGGATGAGTCGGTTTTTTGCCGAGTTTTCCAAAGTCATCTACCGATTCGACAATTCCTCGCCCAAAAATGTGATGCCAAATGCGATTCACAATGACTCGCCTGGCCAGTGGATTATTGGGAGCGGTAATTTTATGAGCCAATAGGAGTCGGCCGCTACCGTTTTCCGGATTCAGAGGTCGTTTCGAAATCGCCGAAAGAAATCGACGTTCTACTTTCTCACCTGGAGTCTTCGGATTGCCTCGAATAAAGACAAATTCATCCTCAGGACTGCCATCAGAAATCGCATGAGCAAAGACGGGGCGAGGCGTTTGTTTGGCGATTGAAAGAATCTGAGCGCGTAAATCGACCAGGTGCTGAACCGTAGTTTTATTCGAACCAATTGAAACAAACTGATTGCCAACCTCGTGCTTGGCATCCGACGTTAAATTTAACAACTTATTTTCGATAACCCACGATACAAAACCTGGGTTTGGTTTCGGCCCAACCAAATTCTTGGCGAGGACATCGCAAAATTCAGATTGAGTTTGGAAACTTCCCGCCACTCCACCTGTCACAGGATTCGGTTTATCAGCTGGCTTGGAACCGTCTGAGAAACGTATTTCGTCCAGTTGAACAAATCCGTCACCATGATCTATTACCTCGATATGAGCCCGTTGACCAATATGGTTGCGGATATCCTGTCCTTGAGTCTGC
>JBCCSJ010000211.1:0-10312 GCA_039200505.1 Planctomycetota bacterium
GAAAATTCCATTTCGGAAATTTATCTCGTTGGCCAACACATCTATCATTCGAAGTCTTGTCTTGCTGGCCAATGAAAACGCAAGATTGCTATTTCGATAGCAGGATATACCTGCCATGGCATTTATCCAAGGGCAAATTTACAAATAAAACCAACTATTCAGCATCTGGTTTCCTTCTTTTTAGTGAAAGGGAATGCGACACACTGCGTCAGCTTTTGCATAACCGACTATGACATTCCCAAAGCCAGATCAAACTAAAAGGATCGATATCATGACAACCAGTAACGATGAAACTCGCCAAGGGAAATCACTTTGGGGCAAACTGGCGATTCCTCTAATCCTAGGAATCGTAGTCGCAGTAGGATACTGGCAAT
The DNA here is from genome assembly GCA_039200505.1 of Planctomycetota bacterium. Classification (GTDB taxonomy): domain Bacteria; phylum Planctomycetota; class Planctomycetia; order Pirellulales; family Pirellulaceae; genus Mariniblastus. The sequence goes on from JBCCSJ010000211.1 coordinate 375, forward strand.
TTGGTTCGACGTTGTCACTGGAAAGTTTGGCGGATCGCGAAGAGCAACTGCGATCACTTCAAAATCAGTATCCCGCCCTTGTATTCGGATCTGCGTTCCTGATTTACGTGGCAATCACTGGCATGTCGCTGCCGGGCGCAGCTGCATTGACACTGACGTACGGTTGGTACTTTGGTTTCCTACAAGGCGTAGTGCTCGTCAGCTTTGCTTCGACACTCGGCGCGACCATTGCATTCCTGTTAAGTCGATACCTGTTCCGCGATACGATCATCAACCGGTTCGGCGATCGGTTAAAGAACTTTAACGAAGCTCTTGAAAAAGAAGGGCCTTTTTACCTGTTCACCTTGCGACTTATTCCGGCAGTTCCCTTTTTCGTCGTCAATGCCGTAATGGGATTGACCCCGTTGAAAACCAGAACGTTCTGGTGGGTTAGCCAGTTGGGGATGCTGGCCGGCACCGCCGTCTACGTTTACGCAGGATCAAGCGTTCCTAACCTTTCCGATCTTGCTGAAAATGGTGTCAATGCCGCTTTCTCACCGACCCAGATGTTTCAAATAATCAGTGCGTTCGTTTTACTGGGTGCTTTCCCATTGGTTGCTCGCTGGACGATCAAAATGTTTTGGACAGACTCTTCGGATGCCGCCAGCTTGGCAACCTGATTGACTGGCACCTAGTCTTTTCAACAACTCGATGGATTTTTTACGCAAAAATTTAGAACTGAGGAAATGAGATGTCTGAAACGATGGCTCCACTCCAACCTTTCACCGATAACAATCAGAAACTTCAATCGAATGTGAGTCCCCCCGATTGGACCAACCCAACTCCTCGATCCGACTATCATCTTGTCGTTATCGGTGCCGGCACTGCTGGCTTGGTCACCGCAGCGGGTGCGGCCGGACTGGGAGCCCGAGTTGCATTGATCGAACGCGAACTGATGGGTGGCGACTGCCTTAATGTTGGCTGCGTCCCGTCCAAAGGAATTATTGGGTCAGCCCGAGTCGCAGCAACCGTGCGGGATGCCCAGCGGTTTGGCGTCAATGTTCCTGACGGCATGTCTTGTGACTTCGGTTTTGCGATGGAAAGAATGCGTCAAATAAGAGCCGACATCAGTCCCGTTGACTCCGCTCAACGCTTTACCGAATTAGGGGTCGATGTTTTCTTTGGACAAGGAAGTTTCGTCGATGACAACACCACCTCGGTCACTCAATCCAGCGGCACCGTGCAGCAACTCAAATTCAAAAAAGCGGTCATTGCTTCCGGAGCCCGCGCTGCAGCACCACCGATCAAGGGACTCGATTCCATCGATTACCTGACCAACGAGAATCTTTTTTCGTTGACGGAGCTGCCCAAACGTTTTGGAATTGTCGGAAGCGGTCCCATCGGAAGTGAAATGGCGCAGGCTTTTGCCAGATTTGGCAGTCAAGTTTTTCTGTTCGAAAAAGGAGATCACATCCTTGCAAGAGAAGATCAGGATGCCGCTGCCATCGTACAAAAACAGTTTGAAAAAGATGGAATCCACCTTGTTCTCAATGCCGAAGATATGGAATTGACCTCTTCGGGCGGGCAAATCCGGGTGAAGGTAAACCAAAACGGTATTTCGAACGAAGTTTTTGTCGATCAATTGTTAATCGCAGTGGGTAGAGCACCCAACATCGATGGATTGAATCTCGACGCCGTTAACGTAAAACACCACAAACGCGGTATTGAAGTGAATGACTACATGCAAACGACCAATCCCAGGATTTTTGCCGCAGGAGATATTTGCTCAAAACACCAATTCACTCACGCCGCCGATTTCCAGGCCCGAACCGTGATCCAAAATGCACTGTTCGCATTGGGACCATTCGGTCGTAAAAAAGCCAGTGATTTAATAATCCCCTGGGCGACGTACACCTCTCCCGAAATTGCACACGTTGGAATGTACCCTCAAGATGCAAAATCCAAAGGTGTCGAAATCGATACCTTTACCCAACCGCTGGAACATATCGATCGAGCTATCCTCGAAGGAAATAACGAAGGCTTTGTCAAAGTCCACACCCTTAAGGGAAAAGACAAAATTGTGGGCGCCACCATCGTTGCAGAAAATGCTGGAGACCTGATTTCCGAAATTACGGTAGCCATGAAAAACAACATCGGCCTGTCAGGAATCGGATCTACGATTCATCCCTATCCAACCCAAGCCGAAGCGATCCGAAAACTTGGCGATCAGTTCAATAAAACCAAGTTGACTCCTTTGAGTAGCAAAATTTTAAAATTCTTGATGAAGCTCAATGTCGGAAGTTAATTCGCTTTAGAAAGCTAAATCGCTTAAAAGACTGGTACGATTCAAATTAACAGATAGGCGGTCACGATATTGAGCCGACCGGTAACAGCGGCAATAGCCGCAGTTCTCATTGGGCATGTTCCGAATTGACCGTTTTGCATCTTGATTGCCAGCGCAATTTCACATCGTGATATTAAAGCTTCAACGATTTCTGATTTCACTGCTGAATTTTTGTGTCCCGCTTGTCCTCAGAGTCAGCTCAAATGCCAATCAGAATCGGCTCAGGTCGACGATTATCATTCTCATGCCCCCAAAGCCATAGAATCGGGATTAATCGAAACGCCATCGAAGTTATGGCGAGTTGCAGTCGATCTATTTTATTAAACCGAGGGATGGTTTATTCTTCTTTGAAGGCAGAATCTCAAAATCAGAGTATTCGGCAAGGACTCTCCATGAATCAGTTTACCGGTTTGCGTCAGTGAAACTTCGGTTTTCGTCGGTAATTCATTAAGCAAGCCGGCACATAAATGTTTCGCGAGCACTGAGCTTTACCATGGTAATCCAAATTAGCCGAATCCTCTTTTTTTCTTTCCTGTAACCTGGCACGTTCATTGTTATAAAAGTTTGTGATGAAAACGAAATTCAATCTGGCTGCCTGGCTGGCGGCGACGTCGATCACTCTTGCAAACCTAGCCGCATTCGCACAAGACAATTTTGAACAACCCGAGGCTGCGATCCAGTACGAAGTCACAGGGAAATTGTTGAATTCGACGATCCGCAACGGGATCGCATTACAGGACCTCAACGGAGACCAGATGCCCGACTTGGTGGTCGGTTCTAACGCCCACGTATTTGACCCGGCTACCAAAACCATTACCGCTCGTCGAGGTGCCGGACTTCGAAACAGTCCGCCTGATCCCAACCATTTTCAGGTTTCAATTCATCATAACGAAACAAAAGATGAATTCTTTTCGGTCAGCAACCAGCCCAAGCTGCAGGTGCCAATTTCATCCAAAGACCTCGCCGTTCCACCCGGATGACGAGGAAGCTTCTTTGCTCCCCAGTTTGGGGACTTCAACGGCGATGAAACAACAGACGTACTGACAGGTTCTAATTGTTGCGCATCGACTTGGATGCACTGGTATGAATTAGATAATAACAATCGACTGGCGAACCGTCGCGACCTGCAAATCTCGATCGACCAAAATCGTTTCACGCTGATCCCAAAGGCTGAAGCTCGACCATTTTTGATGGATTGGAATCGGGATGGGATCGAAGACTTGGTCGTTGTTTTACAAGTCTTTGATAAAACAGTAGTGCCCAGGCCCCAGAATTACTCGCATAAATTATTCGTGAAATTGGGTTCCCAATCCCAACGATCTGACATCGAAGCGAGCCTGAAATCCAATCAACAAGCGGTGGAGAATCAGCAAATGTTTGCCCCTGAAGGAGGAGCCGACCTAGTTGTCAATTTAGAACCGTTCGACTTCCAAAACGGAATTGAAGATCGCTGGGCGAAAATGCATTCCCAGCGGTGGAGAATCATCGCCGAATTCGCGTTCGATGATCTCGATGCCGATGGGCATTTTGATCTTGTATTTTCCGAACGGGCTGTACGATTTGTCATCGATGAATCGACCGGGCTGCAAAAATTGCAACACTTCCCCAGCGGTGTTTACTGGATGAAAAACACTTCCGAATCCGGAATTCCCAAATTCGATTCTGCCCAAAGGATTTACGAACCTAACTATCAATATCCCGTAATCGCGATTGCAACCGCTGATTTCGACCAGGATGGTGACATGGACATCGTTGCTCAATCAGCCGAAGGCTTGAATCTACTTTCCCCCAAGAGCGAGTGACGCGTTTCTCGAAAATGGAAAACGGAAATCTACTTTGATGCCTCTGATGACCATTTCGTTGTTTTACTGTCAGACCATCCGTTAGCGGGATTGAAACAGATCCGACAAAATGATCGCATGCAAAATGGATCTGAGGCCGTAATCGTGTTCGGCAGCTACATCGAGAATCTGTTCCAATTCAGCCCGATCAGCAAACGTTACTGTAGCCCCTGTCGAGTAGACCAATATTTGCTTAACCAGTGACCTCGCAATCGCCCGTTTGTCGCTCATCATAATTTCCTTCAATCCCCGAACGTCCTGGAATCGTTCGCCACCGGACAATTGATAAGATGGATCGACCGCGAGGCCATCGTTGTACCGAATGCGCCGATCGCGTTTTTTTAGGTCCTTTTTTTCCGGATCCAGAATTCGGTAGTTAGTTCGAAATCTTCCGACGGGGTCAAAGCTTTCCAAGGCGACTCCGGGCGGATCAATTTTGGCATGACAGGACGCACATTCGCTGGCGGAGCGATGTTTTTCGATCTGTTGACGGATGGTGACGGTACCTCGAATGTCCGGTTCAACGGCGGGCACACCCGCTGGCGGCGGCGGTGTCGGATTGCCGACAAGTCGCTCCAACACCCATACGCCTCGCACCACAGGAGACGTATTGGATCCGTTTGCAGTGACCTTTAACACGGCGGCCTGAGTCATCACTCCACCCCTGACAGAGTCTTTTGAAATTTCGACAAACGACGGCTGCATCCCGGTGATCCCCTCCATTCCGTAGTGCTGTCCCAAGCGTCGATTGATGGTCAAGAATTTCGAGTCAATCAAATTGCTGACCGGCAAATCACGATCCAAAAGATGACGGAAAAAAGCATGCGATTCTTCCAACATGGACCACTTCAAAACTGGATCAAATTCAGGATAAAGCTGGGTGTCAGGTGACGTAAAATCGATCTCATGCAAGTCCAACCACTGACCAAGGAATTGGTGCACAAACCGCTTGGATCGCGAGTCTGCAAACAATCGTTCGACTTGCTCTCGCAGAACCACAGGATCATTAAGTTTTCCTCGTTCGGCCAATCGAATTAATTCAGAGTCCGGTAAACTTGACCACAGAAAAAACGCCAGCCTTTCAGCCAAGGCAAATTGGTCGAGGCTGGAATCACGGTTTGATTTGGCAGGCAGAGAACCCTGATGAAAAAGAAATTGGGGCGACGTAAACACCGCCTTGTATCCCGTCCGCATGGCTTGTTCAAATGGGATTCCTTCGTCAATCCAGCGATGTACAAATCTCACAAATCGGTTAGCTTCCGACCTGGGAACAGGCCGCCGAAACGCAAGGGGAAGAATTCGCCGAATCAAACGCGCGGCGTCTGCCTTGGGGTTGGCTGAATCAAATTCTCGCGTTCGAACTAATTCACCTGGAAACTTGGCATCGAGGTAGACCGGTTCTCCTCCGTAGCTGGGCAACGGACTTCCAATCGGCAGGTTGTACGGTGATTTCGTGTAATCTGGTAACGGTTTGGCGGCAGGGTGTATTCCGTTAGTAATTTTGCGGATAATTTTTGCCCGCCGCTGGGAATAGTCTCGCGCGGGAAATTTCGCTTTCTCGTTAAATGTTCCCGCCAGACGGTTCCACTTTTTTCCACGAGGCCAATCACGAGGTAGTAAAATCGGGTCCGCGGGAATGATGGGAGGGCTGTAGAGCTGTTTGTTAGGATCTGGATTGCTCGAATTCGCAATTACTTTTGTATCAACTCCGCCAAACAGGACTTTTTCCCCACTGGGTGGCCAAGAATCGACAATTGGGCCTTCAATTTCAAGCCACTGCACGCAAACCCCAGGTCCCTTGTAGCGAACCTGTTCATAAACTTTATTTTTAGCAAATCGATATGGCTTGAGTTCAGAAGGACAAAGGTGAAAAAAATGTCCTCGCAATAACTCACCTTCCCATTGGTGGATCTCTGGTTTGTCGGATTGAATTTCCAGATGTGTCAGTAATCGGTGCTTGACTCTCAATGATTCTTTGTGCCCGCTGCCTCCGACACGTACCGTTAGTGAAAGTGGATCTTGAGAGTTGAATTTGTAGGCCGATACCTTGACTCGGTAGCGGCCCGTTCGCGGAACAACGTACTGCCCCCATAATGCGTTGTGGCTCGACATTTCCTCAGTTGCAAACAATTTCATTCCGTCCACAACCGGCAGGGCAGGCTGAGACGCTCGGTATGTTTGCATATATCCAACCGTATTCAGGGCCGAAAGGCGAAATTTCTGGGTCTTCGGACGTTCGGTCATCTGAATCGACTGATCAATCGCAGCATCAATCGCTTCCAGATAAGATTCCATCTGGACACGCGAAATGTTGAGGGCTGAACCAACCGTTGTAAACCCTTCCTGCCGAGCATCTTCAGGGAGTAGATCCGCGATATCCAGTGGTGTTTGAAATATGTCAGATAATGCATTTTCAAACTCGACTGCATTCATTCGTCGCGCAGTGACTCTTCCATTTTTGGCTTGAATTTGATTCTGAGTTTGAACCAATGCCCTTCGGATCGTCGCCAGCGTTTTCACCTTTTGCTCTAAAGGTGGAAGTTCAGCATCCGGAGGGGGCATCTCACCTGCATCGATACGGTCGTAAATCCGAACCCACAAATCAAAGTTCGATTTTGTTGTGATGTCTTCGCCTAAAAGATCGAGTGCAAATCCTCCTTCTGATTCACCATCGCCATGACAATCTGCACAATACGTTTTCAGAAAAGGTGCCAGCGTTTCGGCCGGCATTCGATCTTCGGCCGTCGAAACAGACACACCATTCACAAAATGAACCAACGTCAACAAGCAGAAGAGAACAAACGGGTCGTTATAAACGCTCCAATCTCGATGTCGCCAACCAACAAGGGCGAAAAAATTTCGGAGCCAGCTTTGCCCGGCCTTTGAAAAACTCATGACGGAAACTCCAGTCCTCGAATCGTTCCGGTGCTACTTCCGAAGCTTTCGATGGGCAGTCCCATCCGTTGCATCATGCTCACAAAAATGTTTGACAGCGGTTCGTTATTTTGCGAATCAAAAGCAAGGTGCTGACCATGTTTAAATCCGCCGCCCGCCAGCACTATAGGTAAGTTGGTCGTATTGTGACTGGATGCATTTCCAAGATCACTTCCGAACAAAACCATCGTACGATCGAGCAGCGTGTCATCGTCTTCACGAGTTTTTTCAAGTTTCGCCAGAAAGTCTCTCAAAATGCCCATGTGCTTTTTTTCGATGAGTGCCAGTTGAGAAAGCATCCTTTCATCTTTGCCATGATGAGACAGCGTGTGATACCCTTCGGTCACGTTCGCAATGGGTGGGACAGCAAACCAGCCAACCGACATGACGGTTGCAACCCGGGTGGAATCGGTTTGTAAGGCCAACGCAATCAGATCGTACATTAGTTTGGACCGACCGACGGTATCAGCCTGATCGCGAATGTCATCGGGCACTCTTTCCTGCACGATCGGTTTGGGTTTGCGCTCCCACTCTTGCTGTCGGACCATCTCTTTTTCGAGTTCGCGGACGCTGGTGGTGTACTCGTCGAATTTTTGTCGATCCTCGCGACCCAGATCGTTGCGAAGCGATTTCGCTTCTGAAAGGACCATGTCCATCACACTGGCTCCTTGACAAAGCCGGGTCACTTGTTCTTCTACCTGTTGCGGTGATCCTGGAGTGAATAGTTTTCGAAACACCTTGGATGGCGATTCCTCACCAGGAATGGGGACGCCGCTTCGTGTCCACGATAATGACCCGCCACCGTTAGCACTTAAAACCAGCGACGGAATTCGAGTCTGGCTTCCAACGGATTCTGCGACCAACTGATCGACCGAAACGCTATTGCGAAAACTTCCGCTACCCGGATGAGGTGCCGAGGTTAAAAATGATTTCTCAGCAGCATGCCCTCCGTCAACGTTTGGGTGAGAAACCCCCGAAAACACTGTCATTTTCTTCCTTAAGTCGGCCCCCAGCACCTTCAAATAAGGTGACGGCTTGTATCCAAAACCTTCCTGTTTGGGAACAAAGTTGGGCATGTGGAGGCCAAGGTTATTACAGATAAAAACCATCCGCCGAGGCTTGCCGTCCGGTTCCGATGCGAACCGTTTTTTGGTTTCGTTCGCTTGCCCAGAAAGCGACCTGAAAAACGGAAAAGCCAAAGCCACGCCGGTGGCTTTCAGAATTTTGCGACGACTATTTGAAAAAGAATTTTGAGCCATGATTCGTCTAACCTTCTTTTTTAAATTCCAGTTGTTCCATTTTGCATTGTGTTCATCCAGCCAAATCAAATCCGACTGTTGGATGAAAACAGAAAAGTGTCAGTTGGGCGTACGCTCACCGATTGACTATGAACGAGGCTCCAAGCCTTTGAGAGTCCCCGTGCTAGACGCAAAAGAGTCCGATTCTTCCAGGCCTAGCTGCTTCAACATCGAAACGTACAAATTGCAAGTGGGTGTATTATTGGTGCGATCAAATGCAAGGTGCTGACCATGATTGAAACCGCCTCCAGCAAGAATAATGGGCATGTTTTTCGTATTGTGCGTATTGGCATCACCAAATATCGATCCGATCATCACCATGCTCTCATCCAAAAGCGATCCCTGGCTTCCGCTTGTATTTTTAAGCTTGCCGAGCAATCGATTCAGATTTTTCATTTGCTGAGTTTCCACTTTAACGAGTTGCCTGATTTTTTCTGGATCCCCATTGTGGTGAGAAAGAGAGTGGTATCCTTGGGTGATCCCCCCTGCCGGTAAAACATCGTTTAAATTAGGTTGATTGAATGTTATGATCCGAGTCGAATTGCTTTCCACAGCAAGATGGATCATGTCGTACATCAATTCGATTTTCGAAATAAAATCAGACCGGTCCTGGACATCGCGGGGCGGTTTGCCTTGAAACTTGGGTTTAGGTACATCCTGCCACGCCCGATTCTTTCTTAGGCGACGTTCGGTTTCTCGGATGTTGGTGAAGTACTCGTCGAGCTTTTGACGGTCTTTAGGCCCCAGTCTTTTTTGAAGCGACTTTGATGATTCCCCCACAAAATCCATGATGCTTTGACCATCTTCCAACTGACGCTTGAGTTTGGCTTTTTCACCTGCACTTCTATTCACAAATAGTTTTTTGTAGATCTCGGTAGCTCGCGTGATAGCCGGGATATTGGCTCCACTTCGGCTGTAGGACAGACTGTGACCGGAAAGTCCCAGTGGCAGGTATGCATAACGGGTTGAATCCCCAATCTTTTCGGCAGCAATCTGATCCACTGACACCGAATTTCGAAAAGCGGCACTGGCGGCATCCGGAGCAGCGGTCAAAAATGAAACATCCGCAGTGTGGGCTCCATTGACGCCCGGATGAGAGGTACCGGTGATCACGGTAAAATCGTCACGAAACGGGTCAATCACTTTCAGGTATTCACTTGGTTTGTAATCGCGACCCGGCTTTTGGGGCACAAATCGGTCTGCCATAAACCCTAAGTGCAGGTTAATAAAAATCATCCTTTTCTGAACCAATGAATGGCGATCCGCACTGGCAAACAGCGACGGTGACATCGCATCCAGAATCGGTAAGGCAATCGCGGCTCCGGCTCCCCGAAGAAGTGTTCGACGGTCGATTGGTTTGCGTGATGAAAAATTCATTGTCCGCCCGTATGGATTCGAATTATTTCGTGCTGAAAATTGGACTTTGAATTGCGAGATGGATCAGTTCCCGAAATTCGTAATTTTTACTTTTTAAAGATTCGACGATGGCCTTTAGATTCTCTCGATCTGAGAAGCCCATCTGTCGCCCCGTGCCGTATGTCA
>JBCCSJ010000212.1:0-10302 GCA_039200505.1 Planctomycetota bacterium
CGGATTTTAATCCGTCTTCAGTTGCAAATTGGTTGAACGGCAACCCTTTCAATTGATGTATTCCAAGTGCTTGTTCTCGGAACTACACGAACCTGCTAGTTCGCTTTGGGTCAAAAGTAAACGGCAGATTCATTCGCATATCCATGGCGAAATTTATTTCCGAAAACAAGGTTTAGGGGCAGTTGTCAGGCTCAAACTGCCCATCCATTGAAAGAGACTGCTTTGACATTTGAAGATCTGGTTTTAATTCAACCCATCCGTCGTGCTTTAAACGATAAAAATTATCAAATTCCAACTCCGATCCAATCCAAGACGATCCCCCACGCACTTGAAGGAAAAGATGTTTTGGGGTGTGCTCAAACGGGAACAGGCAAGACGGCCGCGTTTGCGTTGCCGATTTTGAATTTTCTGGGGGGCCAAAGACCCAAAAGAAAATCGAAATCTCCGACCGCGTTGATATTGGCTCCAACCCGCGAATTGGCCAATCAAATTGGAAAAAGTTTTCAGGACTATGGCAAACATCTGAAATTAAGGCATTCGATTGTTTACGGTGGCGTAAGTCAGTTTCGTCAGGTTAAATCGGTGAAGAACGGCGTTGACTGGATGATTGCGACTCCTGGACGTCTGCTCGACCTGATTCAGCAAAAACACATCGATTTGGGGAACGTGAAGTATTTTGTCCTCGACGAAGCCGATCGAATGTTGGACATGGGATTCTTGCCGGAGTTGAAAAAGATTATCGGCAGGCTTCCCGAGCAACGGCAGTCATTGTTCTTTTCAGCCACGATTCCAGACGAGATATCCGAATTCGCAGGCACGTTGTTGACAGATCCGGTGCGAGTAACAGTCGCCGCGAAGCAGCAAAAAATTGATCAAATCCAGCAAGTCATCAAAAAGATCGATCAACCGAAAAAAGTGGCTGCACTGATTGAATTGTTAAGGCAAGATGATGTCGGGCCGACCATCGTTTTTACTCGCACTAAAAGAGGTGCAGATAAAATTGCAAAAAAATTGAACGATGCAAAAATCAATTCGGCTGCTATCCACGGGGATAAAACTCAAAACGCTCGCGAACGGGCTTTGAAAAGTTTTGCCAAGAATCGGGTTTCTGTCCTTGTGGCAACCGACGTCGCATCTCGCGGGATCGATATTCGGGGAGTGACTCACGTTGTGAACTACGATGCCCCTGATGATCCGGAGACCTACATTCATCGGATTGGCAGAACGGGGCGAGCCGGATCCCACGGAATTGCAATCACTTTTTGTTCGCCAGCAGAAAAATCGAAAATTCGAGCGGTTGAAAAATTGTTGGGGGTCGATCTTTTAGGGGAAAAGCCGAGAAAATCTCGTCGAAAACCGAAGCATTCGTCAGCAAGATCTAAAAGTCGGCCAGGTAAATCGCGATCTAAGTCTGGGAAATCCCGAGCATTTTCGAGTAAATCGAACGCTCGTTCAGGCAAATCGAATGCAGATTCAAATAATTCGAGTGCAAATTCAGGAAAGTCAAATGCCCATTCGGGCAAATCCAAGAAGGTGACAGGAAACCGAAAAGGGAAAGCTTTTTTCGGGCGGAAACGGCGAAAAAGTAAATCTTCACGCCAAAAGGCTGCAGTCGTTTGATAACGGCGCCATAACATATTACGATAAGGCCGCAATCTGGAGCACCCGAGCGCAAATCACTTTAACGGCGATTATTTGAAAACTAAAGTTTGTAGTCGGATATCGCCAAAACTTTTTTAGGTAGAGAGATGGAAGAAGGAAAAATTAAAAAATTAACGGACAAGGGATTCGGCTTTATCGCGACGTCGAGCGGCCAAGACTTGTTCTTTCACAGTTCATCAGTAGAAGGCAGTAGTTTTGATGAACTGCGAGAAGGTCAAACCGTCACTTATGATGTCGGTAGCGGGCCAAAAGGACCTCGTGCTGATCGAGTCCAAGTTGTTGGAAACTAGTGCCCTGCGATTCCAACAAATAAGAAAACATTCTCAAACGGGACTGATGCTTCAGTCCCGTTTGTTTTTTTAAACAATCAAATTTAATGAGGGTAAGTTTGGCGTTGAACTGAACGTCGGGCATCAAGGAACCAGCTGTTTAGTTGGATCTGATGACTTTTGCGAATTGATTAGACAAGGAGATATTTATGGCACGCCTGTTTCTACTGAGTTCTGTTTTTTCCGTTTCCGTGTTGGCGGCCTCAAGTTTTTCCATCGCTCAGGATGCTGTTCAAGATGACCATCGCACCATGAAAAGCGAGCATAAGGCAGCTTCATCGGATCACCAAAAATGGATGCTAAAGATAAGTCAGATGAAAGCGGAGCATCAACAGGCTTTGGCGGCCCTGGCAAAACTGCAAGCCGAAGTTTTGCAACACGAGGCCGAGCTTGAGTTGATGACTCTGGAAATTCAGAGGCACGAAATGGAAATGAAGTCTCATGATCAGGCCATTGATCGTCACGAAAAGCATGGCGACGGTGCGGAGCATGATGAGATGAAATCGAAGCACAACGAGATAATGACGAATCATGCGGGGCTTCAACAAATGTTGGACGCTTCGTTGGATCATCATTCCGCATTGATCGACGGCATCATCGATTTTGCGCAATCTCACATGAATCGATTCCACTCTGGCGAAGGCGACCACGGTCACGGAGACCATGAAGATCACGGAGATCATGAAGATCATGATAACGATCACGACCATGACAAGCATGAGCATTCGGAAAAGGACCATTGAATCGAGCTCACTGCAACTTGAAAATATTTCTTGGCCGCCGGGATTCATTTTTGGCGGCCATTTTTGGTAGAAGGATCGGGTTGCCCCCAGTTAAGGCATTGCCTGGTGCTTACGATCTGGCAAACTCCAGTCCCATCTCATTTGTCTTCATGCAAGTAGGTTAAGCTCGGTCTGGCATCTCCCAATTCTAAAGATGGTGATGATCGCTTAACGAAAGACGAATTAGTCTGCCTTTTTGCAGGGGTCTTGACGATTTTGCAGCTGGTCGAGCATCTATCGCCAAACAAATCTATGTTGACTTTCGTAATGCCTATGACAGAATAATTTCTCAGGTCTTCGAGCCTTTGACTCCCCCAAGCGATGCGACTAATCCTGCAAAACTGGACTCTCGTACTCTACTGGACTCTTTTGATGAGCCTGGGGCCATCTTTTCATCACAGTGAATTTTGGCGGGAATCGAATGTTCATCAATTGGATCGGTACGGCATTGAATCGTCTTGTTGCTGTTGTCATCATCATCGACCCGCCCCCAAAACGGCTACCATTCGATCACAGGGTGATTGTGTGATCTGTCAGTTTTTTGATAGCTTCGATGAGGTCTCCTACGATTTTGTGATCGCGGCTTGTTCTCAACCGACGCTTCATTCTTTTGACTTTCATTTTAATCAACCTTGCGAAATCAAGCGGGTTCCCATTGCTCGCGGGCCTCCCGCGTTTGCTTGCTTGGCCAAGGCTGCCGCGAAATCTGGAACGAACGCATGATGCAACCTGGGGGGACCGCACCATTAGCCGTGCTGTCTACTTCTGGTGTTTCTTTCGCCAGCAACTCATTGGTCGTCAATCAGGTAGTGAGTTATTCAATATTGTGCTGTCGAGATTCACCGATGGATCCTAATCCTCCTGCTTCTGAAAAAAAGAATTTTTTCACTCGTCTGCTATCCAATTTTGGCCGCGTCAATTCTGGGATGAACCACGACTTTTGTCCGTGGGCGAATCGTTACGTCTACTGGTTAAAGGATCCAATCGGCTGGGTGGCCAGCGGAGCCGCATTTTCTGCGTTGGTTGGATTTCTGGTCGGGCCGCAAGGTTTTGTTTTGATGTGGTCATTCCTGGCTTTGTTGGCTGTAGGCGCGGCATGGCCTTGGTTGAGTATGAAGCGACTGGATTGTCGACTGGTTTTCGATCGCGCTCGGGTTTCTGAAAACGGATTGGCCACTGCGACGGTAGAGATTACCAACAAATGGCCAATTCCTGTTTTTGGTTTGATGGTCGAGGGAGAGTTTTTACTCGATTTGGTCGAAGATGATCGAGTCGCCGTTGGTTTGCAAAAAGTACCCGGCTGGTCCATTTCAAAATTTAGCTGGGAGTTTCGGCCGAAACAAAGAGGTGTGCTTCCAGTCGATGAACCTATTTTATCCAACGGCTTTCCATTTGGACTTTATCAGGCAAAAAAAGATGTCCAAGTCGAACGTCAAACGATCGTGTGGCCATCAGATTGCAAGCTCAAAGGGACTCCTGAGTTGGCTGGTACCCAATTCAATATTTCCGGAATGATGAGTGATCGCCCCGGTATTGATGGGGATGTGATCGGCGTGCGTCAATATCGTGCTGGAGATTCGCTGAAACACGTTCATTGGGCAAAAACCGCTATGTTAGGCCGGTTGATCGTCCAAGAGCGTCAAACATGTGCCCAGAAACCAATCGAAGTCATATTGGATTTGACTTCTGATCACCATCTTGGAAATGGCAGTCAGAGCAGTTTCGAGTGGGCGATTCGAGCCGCAGCATCGATTTGCGGGCAACTTCATCGGCATCAATCGCATGTCGAATTGGTGTGTGTAGGATTGCCCGAAAATAGTTTGCATCAAATCACCAACGTCAATGGAATTAAACCTGTATTCGATTTTCTAGCCAAGCTTCCGCAATTGGCCGAATCAAAAGAGTCATCGGAGAATTTTCGCAAGTCGACGTCGGTTCGTTCGAGGTCAGGTCAAGTCAAACGATTTGTAATTTGCACGAACCGGTCGAGAGACCTTTTGAATTTTACCAATTGTGAAAAGATCATTCTGGACGCAGACGGATTCGGGCAAAATAGAACTCGGAAAATTCAATCGAATGATTGGGGAACGATTCATTTGAATTCCCCCTCGACCGCTCAATCCGAGTTGCAAAGGACTTGGGAAAAGGGAGTGAGCCATGGGGCCTAAAGCGGCAAAACAAAATGTTAGTTTGGCCCGCTTGGGTCCTTCGATGGAATCGTTAACGCTGGCCGTATTGGCTTGGTTGGTGATCCTGATTTTCCGAGCGGATTTTCACAGGTCGCTACCGGTGCTGGCCCTCGAAAACTTGGCCTATGCGGTACTTCCGTTCTTGTTTTTGGGCTGGCTGACTCAACGATATGCTCATCAGCCAGGGATTTTGACCGACAAAAAATGGAATTGGACGATCCAGTCGGTTTCAGTATTTTTCGCCATGTTGCCAATGTTGGTTCAGGCATTCTTGCGGCCTTTTGGGATCGGAGATGCGTTTGAAATTGTGGCGCTGACTTGTCTGATGAATGGTTGTTGGTTCCTGGCAGTTTTCTCGCTATTTGGAAAGCTGGATCGGGCCTCAGTCATGATTGGTGGTGCATTGGTTCTGTTCGTTTGTTTTATGAGCCAAAGCGCTGGAGTATTCTTTTTTGCTTTCTGTTATGTTTTGATTTCGCTATGGTGGTTGTTAGGAAATTATTGGAACCGAGTTAAGGTAAAGGCAATTGATGGAGACTCCAACACGTTGCCGGTTCGGGGAGCTGTTCTGGGCGCTTCGGTTCTAATGGTGACCATCATTGGAGCGGTCGCCGCTTCTTTTGGTCCGCTTGCCGATGCGGTAGCCATCAAAGGTTTTTTTCCGTCATCGGGAGGCGATTCGTGGTACGACGCCTATGCTCGTTCCGGCATTGGTGACGGCGATATGTTGACTGCGGGCAAAAACGCTACGACTTCAGGAGCAGTGGATTCGGAAGACTTTATTGAAGATCAAAAAGCTTCGATGTACGACGTGTTGTCGGATAAGTACGAAGGGCCGATTCGTAAAAAGAAAAAACAGAATCGAGCAGTGGCGATCAATGCCAAGTCAAAACACATGCATACCGTGATACAGTCCGAACAACGCGGGAAAACATTTCGAACAGTTCGACAACCCAAAGATCCGAAAACGATCGATCTGGAAAACAGAATCGACGATGCGCTGCTGTTTATCGAAGGGCCGGTTCCGGCCCGGTTTACAATGGACTGCTATGACAATTTTGATGGCTGGGATTGGGATCAGACCGAGTTTGAATCGGATTCCAAGTACCTTGTGGACCGACTAATCCAAATCGAAAAACACTTTGGCAAACCGTGGTACGTGTTGCGTAACATTCAGCGAGACTATCTTACCAGCCACCGAACGCATCGAGTGAAGATTATGCGGCTGGAGGACGAAGTTCTGCCAGCGCCTCCACTGTTAAGAAGTTGGCACATTTACAAAGTCGACCGCAAGGGTTTGTTTCATTGGAACAAACAGGGTTTGGTCCGGATGGGGGGCGAATTTATTGCGCCTCATACCATGATTGATGTGGTGAGCTCGATCCCGAATTACTATGTCCTGCGAAATTCAAAGAATTTATCTTCGGCTAACCAGCCAAGTACATGGTGGGATTGGATCGATTCATGGTTAGGTGTCACTTCGAAACCAGGGTTTCGTGTCAAATCTGTGTCTCCGATCGAAACAGACAAGGAATCTCCCTACATTCAGGTGCCCGACACTGAAAGTCGAAAGTCACTTAAGTCGTTGGTTAAAAAGTTGACTGATGGAGTGCCCGTCGGTTGGCAGCAAATCGAAGCGATTACCAATCACTTTCGTAATGAGTTTGAACTGGATCCCGCTTCGACCCCTACAGAGGACTGCGAAGACTCGGTCGAGTGGTTTCTTGAAAGTAAGAAAGGTCCCGCCTACCTATTTGCGACGGCGGCAACGATGGCTTTAAGGACAGCAGGTTATCGAACACGTTATGCAAGTGGATACGTGGTGACTTACGATGACTATGATCGTCTTGCCGGACAGTCCTATATCACCAGTGACAATTTTCATATGTGGCCCGAAGTAAGCGTGGATGGCTGGCATTGGCTGGCTGTCGAACCAACGCCGGGATATCCCATACCGTGCAATACGCTGACGCTTAAACAGCGACTAGTATCAGCGATTACTTTTTTATGGACCACTGTCTTTCGCAATCCGTTGACGACATTTTTGAGTGGGCTGTTATTGTTTTTTGGGATTCGGTATCGAAAATCATTGTTAGCCCGTGCCGGTTGGGCGGGTTGGGGATTGGCAGTATTCGTAATGCCAGTCCACAGGTTAAAGTTGACGAGGAAACTGATTGATTTGCGATTTTGGGCGGCTAACTCGCCCCGTCCCAGTTTCGTTTCACCTTCCAACTGGTACTCAAAAGTCGATGCCGATGGGGCCGAGGATTTTATTCGTTTGTGGCAGTCCAGCTATTTCAACTCCAACTTTGATCGCAAATCATCCAGTCAAGAGATTTACCGGGCTTGCCGCGAAGCCGTAAAAACGCTGACTTTACAGAGAATTCGAAGTCATCAAAATCAAACGACCCTCGAAAGGACAAAATGATTCAGGAATTGTGTGAGCAGGAGCAGCAGCTTCTGGCCGATCTCCAAGAACAGCTTAACCAGGCGTTGGTTGGAAAAAGCGACATCGTCGAAATGGTGGTAGCTTGCCTGATCTCTCGAGGCCATTTGCTTTTCGATGATCTTCCAGGTTTAGGAAAGACCACCTTGTCCAAGGCGTTGGCTAAAACAATTAGCGGAAAATTTGCCCGTGTGCAATGTACTCCCGACTTGCTTCCCAGCGACATTACTGGATTTAATATTTTTGACCAGAAAAATCACACGTTTGAGTTTCGCAGGGGCCCGGTTTTTTCGGACCTGTTGTTGACCGATGAAATCAATCGAGCGACTCCGCGAACCCAGAGTGCGTTGTTCGAGGCGATGGCGGAACGTCAAGTCACGATCGATAATGACACGATGCCGCTATCTTCAACTTTCATGGTCATTGCGACTCAGAACCCAGTTGAAAGCCACGGGGCCTATCCGCTGCCTGAAGCCCAACTTGATCGTTTCGCGATGAAGCTGAGTATCGGTTATCCCAGCAGTACCGACGAAATCGAAATGCTAGGTCAGTTTGTCGGCGACGAGTTCGATAAACGAGAAACCAAGTCGGTAATCTCGCTAGAACAACTTTCCAATATCCAGAAACAGGTTGCCAAAGTAGAAGTCAACGAATCGGTCCGAAAGTACTTGGTCGAATTGGGCACCGTCACTCGGAATCATCCTTCAATTGAACTGGGTTTAAGCCCGCGAGGGTTGATCACATGGCAACGGGTTGCCCAAGCTTGGGCTTTCCTGAAAGGGCGCACTTTCGTAGTGCCCGACGATATCCAAGCGGTGGCTGTTCCTGTCTTGAAACTTCGGGTACCGGCAACCATTGAAAATCCGGAATCTATCATTCAAGAGATTATCGAAACCATTGCCGTTCCCAATGAAACTTAATCGAGACACAACTCTAAATTCTATGATCACACGCCCTCCCCTTGTTTCGATTCGATGGATAGTTGGTTCAAGTCTATTGAGCTTTTGTTTTTTGATCTCAGTCGGTTGCACTCCACTGGATGAAGTGGCACCCGTTGAATCAACAACGAAAAAATTACCAAAATTGTACGTCCATTGCCCCGATGACTTTGCTCCATCGGTTAAGCGATTGAGGGAGATTTACAATGATTTTGAATCTTCAGGTGACCTACCTCAACCATCGGTCATCCAAGTTGTCGAGGTGATTCATGGCGACGGCCCAGCAGCCCATTCCCATTATTACCTCGCTGGCAGCAATCCTGCCGACGCGCATTTGACCGCAGAAGCGGCGTCGGATCAAAAAATTCACGAATTAACGATTGATTTGTTCACCGAGTTCCGAGACATTGCTTGGCTGCTCCCCAACGTTGCTGCCGACAGTGACATGAACGAAAAAAATTGGGTGGCAGTCAAAGAGGCTTCCGGTGAATTGGTTGAAATTGTTGAAAGGTCAGGAAAAGATCAGTTGTTTGATACCCAGCGAAAAAAACGAATTCAACCGGACCTGCCCCAGCTGGACTCACTGTTGTCAAGCCTGGAAAAGCTGATCGACGTCTCGGATGATTCCGAGTCCAATCCTGACAAAGGATAACTATGTTTGAACATTATCTGGCTGGCGGCGGATTGCGACTGGCCGAAGTCGTGATCTATTCGTCCATTTGGATTGTGACAGGATGCTTGATTGCGGCTATCTTTCGAAGAATGCTTGGCGAGCAAAAAGTTCGCCAATTATTCGCAAATGATACTCGTTGGGGATTAGCAACCGGGTGGTTGATCGGGATGCTGCTACCGGTTTGTTCTTTGGGAGTGATTCCTGTTGTCCGCGAGCTACATCGTAGCGGTGTGAATCGTGGGACGATTGTTGCTTTTGGGTTGACCGCTCCGTTATTTAATCCAATGTCGGTGCTTTATGGATTGACGTTGTCGGATCCGATCGCAATTCTGTCATTTTCACTTTGTGCTCTTTTGATTGTCAGTGTACTCGGATTTATTTGGGATCGCTGGGGTGTCGAGAAATCGAAATTTTCTGGTGAATCCCGGAAACCCGCCGTTGGAATCAAAAGGATGATTGCGGTGTTCGACTCGGCGTCACGCGAAATGGTGGGACCGACGCTGATTTATATTGTGATCGGGATTTTGGCATCAGTGTCGTTGGCCGTTATGATTCCCAAAGGATTCCTACAAGATCAAGTCGAAAGAGATAATATTTGGGCCCCGATTAATGTGGCCTTGATGGCGACTCCCATCTACTCCACGCCGCTGTTGGCGATGAGCCAGATCGGAGGCATGTTTCAGCACGGTAATTCGATCGGTGGTGCATTTTCATTGCTGATCCTTGGGGCAGGAGTCAACCTGGGATTATTGGCGTGGTTTGCGAGAACTTATGGTGTCAAAAAGTTTGTTATGTTTTACTTGCTGTTGGTGATGACTACGGTCAGTTTGGCTTACGCGGTCGACAAACCTCTGATTCCAAAAGGCGTTGATCCCGCAGGGCATTCGCATGCCTTTGATGTTTACACCCATCCTTTTGGAGAGAATCAGCCCAACGAAATTTTTTACGCCAAACTCAAAGCGGCTGAATTTTGGGAAAAGAATGAGTTCGGGGCGACCACCATGATGGCTGGAATGATGGTGTGTGGAATTGTGTTTGTGGTGATCCGGAAATTTTTCGACCTCGATGAATGGATGACCGCTGATAAAGAACTGGAAAAAATGGATCGGATTGTTCCGGGCTGGGTACTTGGATTGACGACGGTGGTCGGGTTAATCGCCACAAGTGTAACAGGTTGTTACTTGTATTATCCTGCTCCGAAGGACCTTCTTGCGGATATGGCCATTGTCAACACAGAATGCGTTTTGTCCGCCAGAAACGGGGATTGGGAAGCTGCGGAAAAG
>JBCCSJ010000213.1:0-10296 GCA_039200505.1 Planctomycetota bacterium
ATCACATTGATAGAACGACTCCTGAGGGAAAGACGTCATCTTGGGCCTTTCTACAATCGACAGAAAAGTCTTTTGTTAATATCGGTTCGTAATTTGAACAACTGCGGCGTAAATCACCGGAATCGTTTCCAGGCAGACCTTAGCAAATGCTTTTTCTAAATCGGCAAGATGGCGGCCTCTAGTCGGAAAGATTGGATGATTTGCCTTTTTGGGAAACAAATAATCCAACCAACAAACCGACGACAATCGTGACAAATAGCTGTCCGAGTATCGCCTCAAGTGCGGCGAGCATCTGTGTGGTATGACTGTTCGGCAAAATCTCTCCATAGCCGAGCGTTGTCAGAGTGACGAAACTGAAATAGATCAGTTGATAGACTGCGTCATCATCTGCATTGGCAATCTCAAACGACGACGGATCCACATGCAAAATTGCAACATAGAGAGTTGAAAAAAGAAAGCCAAGCAGAATGTAGGCACAACTGGCCGCAAGCAGAACGTCCGCATCGACACTCGACGCAGTCAGAATTCGGTGACAGAAAATTGTAACGCTAACGGCAAAAAAACAGCTGTAGAGAATCGGCGAAACCAACGTCAATCCCAACGATTCAATTGGAAGCCAACCAAGTAGGATGGTAGATAGGCCGACAAATAAAAACACAAACCGATTCCACTTTTTAAGATCTGTCTGTGCACAAAGGATGAGAATTACGGCAACTGTTAATACAAGGTCGAGAAACCTTCGTGCAAAAAACGTCTGGTCCAGCAGAGGATAGAGCACGAAAAAACTGGTTAAGCAGAGTAGAAGCCAGAAATTTAGATTCTGCCACCACGGTTTTTCTGAATCTTCGCTGCTACCACTCATGCTGTTCCGATTTGACGGTTGTATCGTACGAAGATCGCCTTTTGAAAGCCTGGTTTCGACGCGAGATCTCTGTCAACTTATAGTACTTTCATTTTAATGGGACTGAAAATTATTCCTGAATTAGGCCTGCGTTAATCGGTTCGCGCGGCATGTCTGACGAGACTTCGCTTGCTTCATTCGAAGCTGACGATAAATTCAAATCCGCCGGATTGGCCATCGTAACGATTGATTCTTCAACAGCTTCCATCCCACCATTTTCCGAACAGCGGATCTCCCAACCTCCGCCCAGTGCCTTGTAAGTCGCAATCAAGCCAAGAGCAATATTTGCTCTGGTTACGACGACCTGATCCTGAGCTTGAACAAGATTGGACTGCACGACAAAGACGCGACCAAAATCAATTTTACCTTCCTTATATTCTGCCAATGAAAGGTCGAGTGATTCTCTAATCGCCCTTTCGCTTTTCCGGTCGTACACGAGACGCTCACTATTCTTGATAAATTCGACGATACCGTCTTCCACTTCCTGTTGGGCAACCAGAACTTGATTCTGAAAATCAAAGCAGAGTTGATTGACGCGTGCTTGCTCGACACGAACACCATTTCTCAAACGACCATAGTTAAGAATGTTCCACCGAAATCCTGGAGCGATGTTGCCGTTGTAGCTTCCGGACTGAATCAAGTCACTCGCTTTTGCCGCTTGAAATCCAAGGTTACCGCTGATTGTGAATGTTGGATACAGTTCGGCTTCGGCAATTCCAATCTGCTCAAATTGAGATGCGAGTCTTCTTTCTGCCGCACGAATGTCAGGTCGCCGGGTCAAAAGTTCAGCGGGAATCCCTACAATCGCAGAGCTTGGAACTTCTGGAAGAATACCGCCTTCGTCACTTAAAAATCCGATCTCACTCGGTGGAACACCAAGGAGTACAGCCATTGCATTGAGCGACTGCCGTTGTGCCAATTCAAGTTGCGGTACCAAAGCCTCGGTGGCGGCAAGATTCGATTCGGCCTGAACAACATCAAGCTTAGAAGTTCTTCCCGCGTCAAATCTTTGTTGAGCGATATCAAGGCTACCTCGTAACGACTCGATATTTTTCTTTGCAAGTTGAAGACGTTCATCAAGTGAACGCACATTAACGTAAAGCGAAGTGATGTCACCAATGAGCGTGATGAGAATTGAATCGTAGTCTGCCACGTTGGCTTGGTAATTTGCATCTGCTGAGTCGATGCTCCTCCGAATTCGCCCCCAGAGATCTAACTCCCAAGCAGCATCAAAACCAACCGACCAATTATCGGTCGTGATCGGAATGAAGGGTGCGAATCCGTCAGCATTAGTGCTGGACTGGTTGTGAACATAACTCCCGGTTGCGGCTTGGCTTTGAGGGAACAGATTGGCGGCTGCAATATTCCTTTGAGCACGTGATTCCGCAATTCGCCATGCGACTGACTTCAAAGTCAAATTTTCTGCAAAGACACTCTCTACCAACAAATTCAGGTCCGGATCGTTGAAAACCGTCCACCATCGAGCTTCCAATTGTGAATCAACTTTGATTAAGTCCTGTCGGGAGTCCGTGTAGGCGGCAGCCATCGGGGATCCGGGAGCCGTATAGTTTGGTCCAATCTTAGCGTTGTTATTCCACCAATATTTAATGCTACTGCATCCCGTTAAACAGCTCACAAGAAGAATCATGGTTAGGCCATAACCCAACTTCGAAACACAAAATGTTCTAGGATGACTCATCTTAACAATCCTTTAAATAGGCATGAACCGCATGATCCTGACCGGCGGAATACTGGTTGAAATCGGCATGAAACAAGTCATACTGTTTACCGATCGGTCAAGGCAGCGCAACAATTACGACCCGCAAACTCTTTTCAATTGACAAATATGATTTCTATTCGATGAAAAGACATAGCGAGTCATGAGATACTGCTTTGGACCATCGTCTGTGAATGCAATTTTTCGTGTTTTTGATCCTTCAAATGAAATTTTCCAGTAAACCCGAATTTTGGATGCCGTTGCTATCAGTTTGCATCCTCGCGCCTTTGTTGGGCTGCACCAAACCGGAAGAGGTTCAGATTGAGCCTCGCCCGCGGCCCGTGATTACACAGAAGTTAACGCAAAGATCGCCACCAAATTCTGCATTGGTTTCTGCTTCGGTAGCCTCTTGGAAAAACGAGCAAATCGGATTTGAAATCAGTGGACGCGTCAAATGGGTTCTTGAGCCAAATGAAGAGATTGAAGGACGCGTCTTTGATGAGTCTGGCCGGGAGATCTCGGCAGGCACTCCCATCGGACAGCTTGAATCTGAGCGTTATGAACTTCAGGTCGCCAAGTCGAGTGCTGAGGTGAATCGTGTTGAACAGAATTTGATTGCTTCGCGAACCGAACTTGAGGAGAGCATCCCCGCACAAATCGAAGCCGCAGAAGCGAGCAAAGAGTTGGCACAAATTGAATTGGAACGTAGTGAACGTCTATTTGGACAGAATGCCGGAGCGGAAGCCGATGTCGACCGTGATCGTTCCAATTATAAAAATGCGGTTTCTCAGCTAAAACAGCTCAACGCTTCCAAAAAAGCAAAAGAAGCCGAAATCGAACGATTGCGAAATGAGGTTTTGCAAGCCAAACAAGGCCTGCGAGACGCTCAACGCAACCTTGAAGACTGCACGTTATATTCTTCATTCAACGGCCAGATTGCAGAAGTTGCCGTCGTTCCCGGAAGTGTGGTTGCGGCCGGAGCGCCTGTTGCCACCGTGCAAATGATGAATCCGATCAAAATCGAGTTGGAGGTGTCCGCAGATGATTCGAGGCGTTTGCAAAGAACGGAACGACTGCCGATCAGTATTTCATTTCCCGACGGTTCCACGCAGATACGACAGGGATATCTATATCTTGTCGATCCTGTAGCAGACTCACTGACTCGGACTTTTACCGTGACTCTGCTTGTCATGAACGAGAAACTGAATCCGGAACAGGACAGCGAATTTACCGCTACGACTCAGGATATTTGGCGGCTGGACTTCAAATTTTTGCCAGGTGCTGACGAGGATGCGCTTTTTGTGGATGTAAACGCCATCCTCGAGGATTCACAAGGCAGTTATTTGTGGATGGTCACCAATGCAACGATCGAATCGCGTGACACGGGAGAACGCAACTTCAAAGTTCGCAAACTGCGGATTCGAAAGGTTGATAAGAAAGTCCCGTATCTAGGTAACTGGATCTTCCAACAAATTGAAGTTGACGACACGGAATTCGATCCTGGCGTCAATGTAGTCGTCGGCAAAATCAACGTTCCTGATGGTAAGCCTGAACTTTGGAATGGCGATACGGTTTACATGGACAAGAGTAGTCAGTGGATGCTGCGGCCCGGTGACCTAGTAAAAGTCGATTTGTCGGGGCCGGATGCTGTGCCGGGTTATTACGTTTCGATGAACTCAATTGTCCGCGAGGACGATTCAGTCAGCATCTTTGTTGTCGATGCGTCATCGGAAACTCAGATCGCAAGAAAGATTCCGGTAAAGATTGTCAACGAGGAATCGAGCCAAAAAACAACATCCAGTCTGTTGGAAATTGAGTCCGCGAGTGAGACCGAACTCGAGGGTCTCGATCTGATAGTCAAAGGTGCTCACTATCTGATCGATGGTGAGAAAGTGAATCCAGTCACAGGAGGCGACTTGACTCAATGAGCCTTTCTAAATTGGCAATGGGTTATCGACCGGTGGTGTTGACGCTGGTTTTTTTGATGACGATTTGGGGTGTCATTACTTTTCTTACGATGCCTCGCCGAGAAGATCCAGAATTTACAATTCGGACATGCGTTGTCTCTACACGTTGGCCCGGGACACCGACGGTTAAAGTCGAAGAGCTGGTTACCGACAAGCTTGAAGAGGCGCTTTCCAGTATCGAGGAAGTCGATTACTTGAATTCCGAAACTAGAAACGGACAATCCGTTATCTACGTGAATTTGGAAGACCGATTGGATCCCGGTGACATTCAACAGGTTTGGGATAAAGTTCGGGCAAAGGTGAACACGGTTGAAATGCCTGCTGCCGGAGTTCGTCCAATGGTGAACGACGAATTTGGAGATACCGCAATTCTGCTGCTGGGAATCTACCAGACACAGCTGGATGGCAAGTCGAAAATTGATCCAGATCACAGGTACACGTCTCGCGAACTCGAAATTCACGCAGACACGGTAAAAGATGCGATTCGTTTGCTTCCGGGAGTTGCCAAAGTTGAAAAATACGGTGTGCAGGATGAAGCGATCTATATCGAAACGGATCTTGGCACATGGTCTCAGGTCGACCTGACAACCAATCTTCTTCGACAGCTTGTTGAAAGCCGAAATATCGTATCGCCGGGTGGAAGCATCGATACCGATGATGGGAAATTTAATGTCAAG
Organism: Planctomycetota bacterium; assembly: GCA_039200505.1. GTDB lineage: Bacteria > Planctomycetota > Planctomycetia > Pirellulales > Pirellulaceae > Mariniblastus. The sequence continues at coordinate 5,263 of JBCCSJ010000213.1, forward strand.
CCCGGGGGAGAATTTAACGCAGTCAATGAGATTGAATCCGTCTCCGTTGCGGCAGTCAAAAGTGGTGACACGTCGAATCGTGTTCGGCTGACCGACATAGGTCTTTCAGTGAATCGAGACTACGTTGATCCGCCACAAGTGCTTTGTCGTTTCACGGAAGAAAGAGGAACGTTCCCCGCTGTGATGTTGGGCGTCACGATGAAATCTGGCTCAAACATCATCGATATTTGCGACGCGTCGTTGAAGCGGATTGATCAACTGGTCACGTTCGAGCAAGCACTTCCACGGGACTTAACCGTAAAACCCGTGTCCATGGCGGCTGACAACGTGAGCGCAAAGATCGATGAAGTGATTAACAATGTGATTTCTGCGATCATCATCGTTGTGATCATCGTCTACCTTTTTGTTGGACTACGAACATCTTTAGTCATGGCCGCGAATATCCCTTTTGTGGTTATTGGTGCAATTGCGATCGTGAGTATCTTTGGGGTCGAACTGGAACAGATCTCACTGGCGTCGATCATCATTGCTCTTGGACTGTTGGTGGATAACGCCGTTCAAGTTTGCGACCAAACAAGAACCAATATCATGTCTGGAATGAAGCCCTCAGAGGCAGCGGTCACCGGAGCCCAGACACTCATGTTTCCCATGTTGACTGGCACGCTTACCACCGTCGTCGCGTTTCTGCCGATGCTCTTTGCCCTGTCAGGTGGCTCGGCCGAATATGTTTACAGCTTGCCCGTGACGCTGTCGACAACGTTGCTCCTAAGTTGGTTCTTCGCAATGTCAATTTGCGTCATCCTTGCAGCTGCCTTTATTCGCGCACCGAAAAACCCGGACAAGCCATCGGCACCGCTGCCATGGTTGAACCATCTCTTCGAAGCAGTTCGCAAAAGACTGACACGTCGCAAAGGAGTTGCTACTCAAGATGAGCAGGGCGACGGGAACATTTTTCTGCAGGTCTATGGTTGGCTGGCGATCATTGCCGTGAGATTCAAATGGGTGACCGTACTCGGCTCACTTGGATTGCTTTTTGCGATATTGCAACTGCCCGTAAGTAGCGAGTTTTTTCCGCAGGACCGCAGAGATCAGTTCTACGTCAATGTGACTCTTCCAGAAACCGCGACGATTGATCAGACCGATGCTGTTGTTCAGCAAGTTGAAGAAGCGATCAAAAAGATGAGTCCCTACACGCACCCTGAAACGGGTGAGAAAGTCGAACGCTTACGAACCATGCGGAGTCTTGTGGGCAAAGGTGGAGCACGCTGGGCTCTGTCAGTCAATCCGCCCTCTCCGGGTGCCAACATTGCGGAGATCCTTGTTCGCACAACTGATGGCAATCTGACGGATGAGATGATTCGCGAGTTGCGACGCATTGTGGATTTGGGAGACGCCGAACTTGGAATTCTTCCAATTCCCGGAGCACGTGTAACCACCAAACGATTGGCCATGGGACCGGCCGCGGCTCCAGTGGAATTGCGAGTTTCCGGAGATGGATTTGCCGACACAAAAGAGCTGCGTCGGATTGCGGCTGAAATCAAATTGATGCTGCGAGAAGAGCCCGGCACGTGGGATATTAACGATTCATGGGGAGTCGATGGTTTTCAATTGGACGTCGATGTCGACGAAGAAAGGGCCAATTTATCCGGCGTTAGCAATATCGCTGTTGCCGATACACTCAACGCATATTTTTCCGGCTTGCAGCTTACAAGTTTCCGTGAAGGTGATCATCAGATTCCCGTTTACTTCAGGTTGCGCCCGGAAGACAGGCGTAATCTTGCAGGGATTGATGCGGCGTTTGTTGAAGGCGACAACGGAAAGATCCCCTTAAATTCGGTTGCAGATTTTATACCGACGTGGCAACCGGGAATGATCGAACGTCGGGATCAGAATCGAACGATAAAAATATCTGCCGAAGTTGAAGACGGTATCTCGGGCAATGATGTTGTGCTGCGTGTCTGGAATTCCGACCGTATGCAAGAACTCAAAAAATCATTGCCGTTGGGCTACAAAATTGAAATCGGCGGAGCACTCGAATCCAGTCAGGATGCCTCGGTCGAGATGATGAGTTCGTTTGGCATTTCATTCATCTGCATCGTGTTGATTTTGGTAGTCCAATACAACGGATGGTCCAAGACGGCGGTCATACTGACGACGTTGCCTTTAGCTGTTATTGGGGCATGGCTTGGACTGTTCTTGACCGATAATCCGCTAGGGTTCATGCCGCAACTCGGCTTGCTCTCGTTGTTCGGCATTGTGCTCAATACCGGGATTATCTTTATTGAATTTGCAGACATTCTGATCAAGCAAAAGCGAGAGTCCCTGTTGGCAACTGAAACAGCCGACGGTCCGATCGTCGGTTTGACAAGAAGGGAATTTCACGAGTGCCTCGTTGCTGCCGGTAAACAACGAATGCTGCCCATCTTTCTGACAACAGCAACGACCATCGGTGGACTTCTACCACTGGCATTATCAGGTGGACCGCTGTGGGAAGGAATGTCATGGTTGATGATTTACGGCTTGATTGTAGCCACGTTGCTGACTCTTTTCATTGTGCCAGCGCTTTATGCGATCATCGTGGAAACTTTTCGCGTAAAGCCATTCAAGCTGGAAGCTTAGGACGTGTTATCTGGAAAACGAAAGACGCTATGGAAACACCAAGAAAAATAACGATCAAACTCAATCTCATTGACGGGAATTCAAGATCATTCACATTTGAACCGCCACCGAATCAGGATTTGAGAATGGCCGCGAGGATCAAGGAATTCATGAATCAGCAATCGGTTGCATTTCAACTTCCCGATATGCTGCTTGTCATCCCAATGAATCAGGTCCAGTCAATCGAATTCACGCCAACGCTTGATAAAAAGATCGAGGGTGTATTCTGGCACTCAAAAGAGATCTGATTACGGTCTTGCAAATTTAGACTGGGACGCGTTGAAATGGGACCGAAGGTGGCATTCGTTTTTTTATTGATTGCTTTTGCCATGTTGTGGTTTCCGATCGGCCAGCATGCTTTTCTCTTCGAGCACTGGATGAAGGTTGGAACCTTTATGGCGCCCTTCCTTTTACTTGTTGCCTTCAGTTTCAAGCAAGAGTCAGATGCTGAAATCGAGCCACGGCAGCTTTCAGTGTTTTTGTTTGTGGCCTATGTGGTACATCAGTTTGAGGAACACTGGATCGATTTGTATGGTCGATTCTATGCGTTTAAGCCGTATCTTAATTCCTTCCTCTCGGAGATGACCGGCAAAGCAGAGACTACGGAATTTATGTCCGAAGCATCCATTTTCGTTATCAATACATCACTTGTTTGGCTGGTTGCGGCACTTGCGATCTGGCGTGGCAGCACCCAAATTTTTGCGACGCTTTGCCTTGTCGCAATCGTCGTTGTCAACTCAGCCAGCCACATCATCGCCAGCGTGCTACATGGAAGCTACAACCCCGGGCTCGCAACAGCCGTCTTTCTATTTTTGCCTCTAGGCTTTTTTTCGGTCTGGAAAATCCATCGTTCGGGATTTGCCGGCGTGTATCTTGTACTTGCCGCTATGGCTTGGGGACTCACCGCACATGTCATCATGATTGCCGGGATTCTTATAATGGGCAAATTCGAACAGATACCGGAAATGGCGTATTTCGCACTGCTCGTTGCATGGTCGGTGCTCCCAGTTTGTATTTTCAGAGCCACAAAATCTCAATGAAATATATCACTGTCCTCAGTTGCATTGCCATTCAGAATTACTCGATTTGCAGTTGAATGACTGAACTAACCGATACAGGAACCTCGTCATTCGTTTTCTGGGCAGCTTTTTCCATTCCGAATTCCGACTGCCGTACGACAAAATCGAAATTCGCATTTAACGTTGAGTCACTGAATTCAATCTTTGCAGGAAAACGTACCTCTTGTGTTATCCCATGAACCGTCAGATCACCCGTAACCAGATAATTGCCGGGTGTTTGCGTCGGAACAATCGATGTTGATTTGAAGCGAGACGTCGGAAAACGACGCACGTGAAAGAAGTCTTTGGACTTGAGATGCATTGAAAGCAAGCCGATCTTTGTTCTGACTGATTTCATATTAATTTGAATGTCAACTTGGCCACCTTCGCCATTGCGGTTCGGCGGTATGATCGACCCATCAAAATTCTCGAATGAACCGGACTGTGTCATTGGACCAGCAACGCCCTGAAATCCAATTTGGGTATTACGCGGTGAGATTTGCAGAGCAGAAGGGTGGGAAGCAAGCGTTGATACAAACGACACATTCTCTTTTCCCGCCGTTGTGCTGAAGGCCGTTTGCGGCAAGAAAGGGGTGCTCAATGGAAGCTCTTTTAACGCGGTGCTACAACCGGTCGAAAGCAGTGCCAACAAACAGGTCATCAACAAGCGATTGTGAAGTCTACGGTTCATTTTGTGCCCGATTGCTAATTTTGGAACGAGAGAATTTTGGATGCTCTATCACGATTTAGAACATTCTTCAATTTCGACTTTGCCATGGCATGCCTCACGATCGTTCGGACGCCATGCTTTTTGACAGGTCCCATCTTGTGTCCAAGTCGCTCTGCATTGCTGATTGTCTTGGCCACAACGTATTCAAAGTTCTCTTTCACCCAAGCCACACCACCGCGGTCCATCTCGGCTGCCAGAGCTTTGCAACGTCCGCAGTCGGCTCCGAGACCGAGTCGGTTGATAATCTTTGTCATTTCTGTGCCTGGACCAAAACCGGGCCCACTAAGTTGGGCTACATCACACGACTCATCACAGCCTTCAAGATGCTGGGCAAAAACTTGCCCCGGGATGGGAACACAAAAGGTAATCACGAAAACCCACAGTAAGTTGGCGAAAAGGCTCTTAAACACAATTGTCTCTTTCCGTAATGAACTTCGAAGTCGATACAAGTCAGGATTGGAAATCCTTGATTGACCAATCGGTCAAGTACGCTAGATCTGATTTATTAGTTCGTCTTAAAAATCAGGTCAAGATGAATCGAATTGATCGCTTCATAGCCAAGTAATGCGATTTTCTTGACTACGGTGA
>JBCCSJ010000214.1:0-10249 GCA_039200505.1 Planctomycetota bacterium
ACGGGATCGGGTACGATAAGTAAACCGTGTCGAGATTTGAGATTTTGAATCACCTTTCGGCAAAAGGTGCCTACTTGCTGTACGTCCCGCTTGCCGAGCGGGACCCTTTATTTCGACCCAACACACAGGTAGTGGGTTTGGAAAATTGTTCCGAACAGCACCTTTCGGCAAAAAGGTGCCTACTTGCTGTACGTGCCGCTTGCCGAGCGGGACCTCATGCTGCATGGTCCTAATGACATGACCTGAAATGCAATTGAGTTAGGCTCAACTTCAACTGAAAAAATAGGAAGTCTATTTCTTTGTTTTGAAATCGTAGCTTCGAGGGAGGGAGTTGTCCGTGACGATCACGAAATCGCCGGCATTGATCATCTCTTGAGAATCAAAGGCGGGGAAGGAATCGCTGGCAAACATCGTGACAACTAGAAACGATGTGGATGGACGGTAACGTAGTAAGTGCTCCGGGATTCCCAATTTTTTTTCGGTGTGAAAACTGCCGTTGATGTGAACTACTTGGCATCCCGGGTCTCGCAGGAACTGTTCAACAATAGAATAAGCCATCGCAGCGTCCCAAAGGCTTTGGGCGTCCAATGAACTGCCTCGACTGGTTGGTTTTTTAGTTGGCGTTTTGTTCGGCTGTTTGGTTAACTTTTGTGGTTCGTCTTCGTTTGCTGTTTTGTTCGCCGATGATTCTTGTTTCGTCGATTCTGGCTTCGATTTTTTCGCAGCTTCAGCCCGTTGCTTACGAAATTTTTCCATTAAATTGTTAAATTTGTTGGCGTAAGCCTTGGAAGCTTGGGCATAAGGGAGGGGAGGTAATCCTCGATCAGCTGGTCGTTTGATTTGCAACAAAGCGTCTCGACCTTGTCGGCCCACCAAGTTAACGTACCGGCGAGGGGCGTTGGCGGCGATGACTGGAACTCCATTTTGTTTCGCGAGTTCTACTAACGGCCGGTAATCTGATTCATAATTAGTCCAGGTTCGCCCACTTTTGGTGAGGTGATTTTCCGAGATTAACCCGGAAAGATACTCGTCAAGAATATGTTGAACATCACGCTCAAACATTTCCATTGATAGCGCCAGATTCTGATTCTGGTTTGACGTTTGTTGGATCAGTTTGCTCAACACTTGCTTTTCTAAAAAATGAGCGACTGGATCGTCGTGATACTCACCCAAAAAAATCACCTCCACCGATTGAGCCGCCTGAAGGATGTCGTCCAGGGTGGCAGTCGAACCGTCACCGCGAAAAATGCGGAAGTGTTCTTCGGTGATTTCAGGAATGGTGGACGGTTCGGTTGATTCTGATTTGATTTTGGGTTCTTGAGCCCAAGCCAATCCCAAGTTACCAATCAGCGTTAGCGAAAGAAAAACGGAAGCGAGGATGAGCCGTTGAACTTGCATCGCAATGACCAACTTAAAAAATGTGAAGTGCTGGTTGTCGTTTGACGGGATTTTGAATTTTTGTAGCGGAGGTTATCCCATCAAGCTGACAACGGCGCCCGATGACGAGTTGCCAGTAATGACAGTTCCCATCAGCGTGAAGGAAGAAACCTCGTAAATTCCGATGGGAATGGTTTGTCCGACCAATCGTTTTTGTCCATCGAAAACCACAATTCGGTCGCAGTGGGTGCGGCCGGTAAGTTGAACGGGCGTCCCATCGGTCAGTGGCTGGCCATTGGACAAATCGTTAACTGCAGCGTCGGAACGCTTACTGGGTCCTTCGACTAAAACCTCAACCGTTTTACCAAGGAACTTTTGGTTGTCCTCTTCGCTGATTCGATTTTGCACATCCAGCAATTCGTTGTTCCGTCTTTTTTTGACTTCGAATGAGATGTTGTCGGGCAGTTGGTCGGACGCCTTGGTCCCCGGGCGAACGCTATATTTGAAAATGAAACTGTTTTTGAAACGACACTCTTCAACCAGGTTAACCGTTTCCTGGAACTCGTCTTCGGTTTCATCGCAAAACCCGACGATAAAGTCACTGGAAATGGCAGCCGCATCTCCCAACGTTTCATTGATGCGGTGCATCATGTCGCGATAATCACCTACGGTGTATCCTCGTTTCATCCTTTTTAGAACCGAATCGGAACCGCTTTGGAGTGGAACGTGCAGGTAGGGAGAAACCTTTTTCAGGTCTCTGACGGCGGTTAACAGGTCATAGCCCATATCTTTGGGATAATTGGTGACGAATTTGATCCTTTCGATCCCATCGATGTCATGGATTTGATAAAGCAGATCCGCCAATTTGGTTTTGGTGCGATCTCGACTGACAAAACGGTAACTGTTAACGGTTTGGCCTAACAGCGTGATCTCTTTGCAGCCTTGGTCAGCAAGAATTTTCGCTTCGTTGAAAATTTGGGTAGGCGACCTACCCTGCTCCGGTCCTCTGGTCATCGGGACGATGCAATAGGTGCAGAATTTGTCGCAACCAATCTGAATGCGAAGGTAAGCCTGAAATGGCGTGGGTCGCATCGTCGGATCACGTAGCGGATCGAAGGTCTCGTGGCTTCGTTTGATATCGGAAGCTTTGCTACCTTTTCGGCCGAGTCCAACGGCGGTGTATTGACCACCCTGTTGGCGGACTTTATCGATCAAGCCAGGGATTTCTTTGAGTTGGCCGGGGCCGACAACTATGTCGACGTAGGGAGCTCGTTTGAAAATCAACTGCTGATCTTTTTGGGCCATACAGCCCATCACGCCGATAATCTTGTCGGGGTTTTTTTGTTTTTCAGCCCTCAGCCGCCCCAGGGCACTATAAGTTTTGTTTTCTGCCTGTTCCCGAACCGAACAAGTGTTAAACAGGATCGTGTCGGCTTCTTGCACCGAAGGTGAAAGTTCGTAGCCCCTTCTTCGCAGATCGGCCACCACCATTTCGCTGTCCAAGACGTTCATCTGACAGCCGACGGTCTCAATGTAGAGCTTGTGCAGCTTTTTGGAGGTTTCAGATTGGAGCTGAGTATCGGTGGCCATGGCACATCAAATGACAGAATATTCAAACCGACAGTTTACCACGTTGACCGGCATAAAAACGAGGCGAATTTTTATAGTCGGCCACGGAGCACCCAAAATGCGACTCAATCATCAGATCGGTCAAAGGAAACGCTTTGTCAAATCGTCGTTTTTGGTTCGCCGTGGATTAACAGCAGGTGATAGCTGTATTTCACAAGAAACTAGTCGCGTCTTGCGGGTAAACTGCGATGGCTGCTTTAAGAGCTTTGACAGATCATGAAAGCATTCGTTCACCTTTTTGCGGAGGATTTCCTCGCAAAAAATCTCTGACCGGCATTGCTCGCTTCCCTGCAGGCTGGATTTGTCGCACAACTAATTGGCCCGATCCAGTCTGGATGATCAGACCATCGTTCTCTGAACCGACGACTTGGCCTGGTCCAAGGTCCGAATCGGTGTCCCAAACGTCTGCAGAGTGAAAAATGAGACGCATCGGTTGCTTCAAGCGTTCGGAATGCCAATGGGTATAAGTTCCAGGCCAAGGAATGAAGGCCCGAATCTGGTTGCGAATCTGGCTCGCGGTTCGATTCCAATCGACCAAACCATCCGACTTTTTCAAACGAGGAGCTTTGGTTGCGAGTTTGGGATCCTGTATTTCCCCAATCGCTGAAACTCCATCCCATTGAGAAAGCATCTGGATTGAACGATGCACTGGCTGGACGCCCAATTGAGCCAATCGAGGTTCTAACTGTTCCGAATTTTCGTCGGGATCAATTGTTAATTCTTCCTGGACCAAACAAGGACCCCCATCTAGCTTGGGGGTCATGTGAATGATCGTGACGCCTGTCACTTCGTCGCCGTTGTAGATACACCATTGAATCGGTGCCGCACCCCGGTATTTGGGTAACAGAGATCCGTGCAAATTGATTCCGCCCAGTCGAGCCGTTGCCAAACATTGCCGCGACAGAATTTGGCCATAGTCACAAACCACAAGAAGGTCAGGTTTTAAGTCTCCCAACACAACGATGAAATCTTGGTCGTTGGCACTGGGTGGATCCAGGATTCTGATACCAGCTTCAACGCATGCGTCGCGAGTGGGGTTCTCGGCAGATTTTCTTCGTTTGCCCGAATCCAAAATGGGACGGGTGACTAACGCCAGTACATCGTGGTCAGAATTTAAAAGAGATTTAAAACTAGGCACGGCGAATGGGCCGGTGCCAAACATGATTAGTCGCAAAGAGGCACCTCAACTGCAGTAGCGTGATTCGATTTCGGCCAGCCTGGCGAGAATCGTTTGGTCATCCGGGATCTCGCCGGTTGATCGCTGATGCTCAAAATCGATCTCAAATTCTTCTAGTTCCATTTCAACTCGACGTCGCGACGATTCATTAATCCGGTCGACGAACAGTACTCCATCCAAGTGGTCTTTTTCGTGTTGGATGACTTTTGCTAACATTCCATCGACCGTTTCATCAAATGAATTCCCTTGCAAATCGTAGGCTGAAACATGAATTCTTTCGGGGCGTGCGACATTGGCGTGAACTCCAACAACGCTAAGGCAACCTTCTTCGGCTTCGTCACTTCCTTTGGGCAAACTTAATACCGGATTGACGAACACCATCTCTTTCCCTTCGTCTGGATTCCCTTTGGTATTAACTACAAAAAGTTGCAAAGGTAAGTCAACTTGATTGGCGGCCAAACCGATCCCGTTGGCTTCATACATCAAGTCAAACATCTGGCGGACCATCTGCTTAAGTTCCCGATCGACGCGGGTGATTGGTTTCGATTTGTACCGAAGCGTTGGGTGGGGATATTGAATAATTTTCAGCTCAGTCAAGTGCCCGCTCCAGAACTTGGTTGGAAAATGGGAATCGAAAAAATGAGATTTATCTGTCCGGACCAAGGACAGGAATTCATCCGTGACCATAGTATCACTGATGCTTGCAGGATGATCCAGTTCGACCCCTGTTCGCAAGAAATTTTCAATTGAAAAATCTGTGTGATTTTACGACTGTGAAATGGAATTCAATGAGTGATTGAAATGGTGGGGAGACAAGTTTTTGAAAAATGTTGCATGCATTGCTTGACAACGTCACCGTGTTCACAAAAATAGGCACTCAAGTTGAACGAGTCGAAAACAAATGCATCGTCAACGTCAGATTTGAGAGACGGTTAATGACATTTGTTTGTTATAACGAGATGCTTTGCCATCTTCTTAGCTTCTAGTCGGATGGTCAGAATGCTTGCTGTTTAAGATCAATTTTTTCTCATTTTACTTCGCAAACTTAAACCGATTTTTTGATACCAGGATAGGTTTGCAAAATTCATTACAACACATTGAGCGCACGAAGCGCTACCAAGATTTGGGTGATAGCGACCGATGGACGCGACTGCTGACTGCAACCGCAGGGGAAGTTGGATTCCACACCCAAGATTTTGTCTGAGATGATGGTTACGGATATTTAGTGGCTCAACTGAGGGAACAACCGGGTCGCTCGTCATTTTTGGAAAGCAAGGTAGCTGACCGTCAGGCAACCAACTCCTGATTGCTCAAATTTGGGGTTAGCAAAATTGGTGATACGGACTGGAAGCCGATTGCCATTTATTTTTAGGCTTCATCCTTTTGCCTTTTGATAACGCCATGTGACTCCCGGATTGATTGGTCCAGGTTGATTGTCCGTCTAAAAGCGGGCTAAATGATCGCAATTCGGATGTTGAATCATCTGTACAGATTACGGAGGCTCGCGTCTCCGACCGACGAAATCCGGTATTTTCGTTAAAATTCGACTTGAACTCTTTAATCACCTTCACCTTGGACGACGCCCAATTAGTATAAAGTTTATCTGGAAGGATTGTTTTCGCTAGAAACAGCCGACCAACCTCATCCTCATATTAGGACTCGACCCGCCCCTCCCTCACCAAGACACCAAGCCATGAATATGACCCGCCTTTTCACCAGATTTACTTTTTTACTTGCGATTGCGACGTTTTTAGGAACATCCGCGAAAGCCAACATCGTTCAGTACACGACCAGTTTCGATTCCCCCACGTTCTCGTCTGGTAATCTTTCCGGACAGGATGACTGGGAGGCTCAAACTCAATGGCAGGTTGATGGAACGGGGAATATTACCAATACCAGCGGGGCCTTCATTCGAGCACACAATACTGGCGTGGTTGGGTCAACAGATATTGGCGAAGTGATGGAAATCACCACTAATTTTACATTGAGTGCATTTCAAACTCCCTCCAATGATATTGCCTCTTTCGAAGAAGGCATTTTTATTCAAGGGATGTCAGACGAGGTAGGGGTTGCCAATTTCCCGTTTGGGTTAGCAGCCGGACTTTTCTATGACGTAGGCACAGGCAATCTTGAATTGCGAGCCAACCAAGGTCTCAATGAAACAGGGACTACCAATGCTGTTGTAGCCGACGCCAGTACTCTCACTGCTCCGACTAATTATTCACTTTTTTCTCGCTTTACCAAACTAGGCGTTGATTCGTGGAACGTCGTGGTAACGTTAGACGACGGCACGAATGTCTTTACGCTCGATTACAACGCAAACGGGCAAGATTCCAACCTGGATATGGATCCTGGTGGGAATGGAATTCTTGCAGGAATTCAAGCACTGCCTTCTTCGGCAGGGACTTCAAATGTAGCAACGCCGCCTTTTGGTAGTTTGCTGGTTTCTGATTTTTCGCTCTCCATCATCAGCCAATCGGTTCCTGAACCAGGTTCGGTAGCCATGTTTGCCTGTTCTTTGGTCGCCGTGTTCGGTCGACGCCGAAAATAGTTCTGCCAAGATGCATGCAAGGCTGCAACATTTTGGTAAGCTTCGAGGGCGGCCAGAAAATCATCATTAGCGGTCCATGTTCCGTTGCGTCGCACAAGCGTGACGGAGTCGACTCTGATGCATGACTGTTTAATAGCATTCGGATCCAATTTGGGTGACGCCAATCTGTTTCTTGATTCTGCCGTTGCAGCTTTAAAACAGCACAGCGGGATTGAAGAGATCACTAGGGTCAGTTCTTTGATCCAAACTAAACCAATTGGGGGTCCAAAGGATTCGCCGGTCTATTCTAATGCAGCGATTCGAGTCAGCTTTAACGGCCAGCCCAAGCAGTTGTTGGGCCATCTTCTGAAAGTTGAAAATGAGTTGGGTCGAGTTCGAAAAATAAGGTGGGATAGTCGAACGATCGATTTGGATCTGTTGTTGCATGGTAACCTCATCATCGAATCCGATGACTTGATTCTTCCGCATCCCCGTATGTCGTATCGACGTTTTGTGTTGCAACCAGCGGTTGAAATCGCAGATGAAATGCTGCACCCGGTCAGTCGGTGCCAATTGAAGGATCTTTTGTCGATTCTCGATACGCGACCCGATCGGGTTCTAATTGTCAGCTCCAATGATATGCGCCCGGTGGTGTTGAAATTAACTTGCGAGCTTGGACGTCGTTTTCCAAATTGGCAGATTAGTAGTTTGGACCATCATCGGGAGTTCTATCGACAAAGCCGAACCACCAAACTGGTGGCAATGGTTCGTCCAAAAACGATTTGTAGTCCGGTTGAAAAAGAATTTTTGGCTCAGGTTTTGCGTTTCAAAGGTCCGACCGTTGTTCTAGATCAGAGTGTTGGGTTTGAGCAAAATTTGAAGGAGTCAGAGGCGGCCATCGAAGCGATGAAGCGATTTTAAGTGGGAGTTTGATGGCGTATTCGAAAAATGGGAAACATCGAATATCATATACCGGTCACCTAAACCTCTTTAAGCGTTTAAAACCATTGACTATCTGGTTTGGTATGCGGTGAGATTGCCAACTCAGACAAGCGAAAATTGGTAGCGATGAAAGTTTTGATTGCCAGTAGTGAAGTCGTACCTTTTGCCAAAACAGGTGGACTGGCAGACGTCACCGGAGCGTTGCCTGGTGAATTGGCCCAGTTGGGTCATAAAGTCATCGTCATCATGCCAGCCTACCGGGCAGTTAAAGAAGCCGGATTCACTTTGGAATCGACCGGTATTGAATTAGAGATTCCAATCGGAGACCACTCCGAAAAAGGAACGGTTCTCAGGTCGACGCTGCCTAACCAAGAAGTACCAATCTTTTTTGTTGACCAATCCGATTTTTTTGACCGCCCTGGAATTTATGGAGAAGGCGGGTCGGACTACGCGGACAATTGCGAAAGATTTACTTTTTTCAGCCGAGCCATTCTTGAATGCATTCGTTTGTTTGATTGGCAAACCGAATTGGTTCATTTGAACGATTGGCAAACCTCGCTAGTGGCTGCATTGCTGAAATGTGAGTACCACGACCATCCCGCTTACTCGAAAATTGCGTCACTGATTACGATTCATAATCTGGCTTATCAAGGGCTGTTTCCGCGCGACAAAATGCCGATCACCGGCTTGGATCCGATTCACTTCAACTGGCAGGAAATGGAGTTTCATGGAAAGCTCAATTTGCTGAAGACCGGTTTGATTTTTGCAGACTCCATCAACACCGTAAGTCCTACTTACTCGCTTGAAATTCAAACGGAATTACAGGGCTGCGGATTGGAAGGTGTGTTGGGGCATCGAGCCGACGTATTGACCGGCATTCTGAACGGAATTGATACGGCGGTCTGGAATCCATCGACTGACGAGTACTTGGTTTCCAACTATGACGAGTGCTTTGAAATTTCGACAGGTTGCCAGGGTAAAACTGAATGCAAGCTTGCTCTTCAAAAGGAATTTCAACTGGAGTCGAATCCAGAAATTCCAATGATCGGTATCATTGGGCGGCTTGCGGCTCAAAAAGGTTGGTCTTTAATTTTGCCGGTGCTCAGGAATTTTCTAGCCGAACAGAATGTGCAATGGGTCATTCTGGGAACGGGGGATCCCGATTACCATCACGCGCTGATGTCGTTGCATCGATCGTATCCTCATCGTATGGCGTTAACGCTTGGTTTTTCCAATGAATTAGCTCATCGGATCGAATCTGGAGCCGATATTTTTCTGATGCCCAGTGAATTTGAGCCGTGCGGTCTCAATCAGATGTATAGTATGGCGTACGGAACCGTACCTATCGTCAGGCAAACGGGGGGATTAACTGACACCGTCATTGACGTGACCCCTGATTCTTTGGAATCGAAATCGGCGACAGGATTTTGTTTCGAAGAATTTTCAGCCACCGCCCTCGGCGATACCGTCGAAAAGGCGATACGGATGTATCGTCAGGATCAAAATACCTGGCGACAAATCATGATCAACGGAATGAGCAGGGACTGGTCGTGGAAAGCGAGTGCAGAAAAATATGCAACGCTTTATCGGCAGACCCAAATTCGAAAGCACCACCAAGATTGATCAACTTACTGGAACCACAAACTGAATGTCAGACCTTCGCTACGATCCTTTGAATGATCAATGGGTAACGATTGCTGCCAATCGGCGGGATCGTCCGATGGAATTCATTCCCATTGAAAAGGCTCAACAGCAACTCCTGATATGTCCATTTTGTCGAGGCCACGAAGTTGAAACACCCGAGGCGATCGCGACTTATCGACCCGATGGGAAGTTACAAACGGCATCGGATGATCCTTCGAACTGGTCGGTCCGGGTAATCACAAATAAGTACCCTTCATTTTCTCAAAACGGGTTCAGCAAAAAGGCGCAACCATTTGACAGTGGGCCTTACCTATCAAATAGTTCCTCAGGAGTTCAGGAACTCATCATTCCGACACCTCGACACTTGACAACCGTCAGCCAACTTTCACAGCATGAATTACTGATGTCCTTTTGGGTCTATCAGCAAAGAATTTCGGCTCACCGAGCGATGAAAGGGATCGAGCATTCGATGCTGTTTTTAAACTGCCGTTCGGCGGCTGGGGCATCATTGAGTCACCTTCATACCCAACTAATTGGGACTCCTGTAATCGGCGGGTTTTTAAAAGGCCGCACGGAACGTAATCAGGCCTATTTTGAAAAACATGGTGTCACACTGATCCAGGCGTTGATGGATTGGGAAATCAAACAGGGACGACGTATCCTGGAAGTCACCGACAATTTTTGTGTCGTCTGTCCTTACGCCAGTCGATTTGCGTTTCAGATTTGGATCATTCCTCGCAATGAAACGGAAGATTACGCAACGCTGTCGGATCACAAGCGAGACGAACTTGCCCGGATTTGTCAGTCGTTGATCGGTCGCTACGAAACGATCATGGATGAACCAGCTTACAACCTGCTTTTTCATTTCCAACCGTTTGCGGTTCAATCAGGCCGGCATTGGTATCTTGAACTGTTCCCCCGATTAACTCGGGCCGCAGGATTTGAATGGG
>JBCCSJ010000215.1:0-10176 GCA_039200505.1 Planctomycetota bacterium
CGCGAAGTGAATTTTACAGCAAACAAACGCACATTTTCGTAGGTTTGTCGCAAAATCGTAACGAAATTGGATGGACTTCCAAACTGGAATTACAAAATTAGGGATTTCGAAGACATTATTACAATATCGAATCCGATTACGATAATCTAACGTTGATGAAATAAGGCCGACAACTAGAACAGTTGTTTCCGTTTTCAAAATTCCATCGATGTACATCGGTCTAATTGAATCCAATTTTTCTTATAGTTTGAATTGACTCAACATGGCTCAGAAATTTAATCCTTTTCATAAGTGGTTTGGATTGAATCCCAAACTGGTCAACCCGAATCATTTTCAGCTTATGGGCCTTTCCCCTTTGGAACAGGATAACGCCAAAATCGTTGCTTGCGTCAATGAGAAAGCAGGAAAATTTAGAGGTCAGTTGGCGAAAGTCCCACCGGGGAAATTGGAAACCATTGTCAAGAAACTGAACGATCGAATTGATCAGGCCGAAAAAATTTTGCTAGATCCAGGTTTGCGAGCCAAATATGCATCGCAATTGAAGACGCGATCCAAAAGTGCCAAGACATCGGTTGACTCGGAAAAGGTGAAACCCAAACCGATTGAAGTTCCAGCCGATCCGAAATTATCTTCGCCCAAGGCAAACGCACCGGTTCCGGATTCAACCACTTCAAGAACCTCAGAACCGTCCGAGGTGGCTCAGGCAATTCCGCTTGATTCGGAAAGGGTCCAATCGCTTTCGGAAAAAGAGACCGAAACCAGTTCGCATGCGGAGAACGCAACTGGTGTTGAGGTACCCCTGATTATACAAACCCCGACAGTTTCAACTCCAACTCCTGTTCCTGCGGTAAGCCCGGTGACCGGTGATGCCGCAATTCCGATGGCGGTCCCCGTCGTACCTCAGGCGGTTCCGGTTGTGGAAACGGAACCGGTTGATGCTTTAGAGGCTGGTTCAACTCCAAACACAGTCGACTTTAAGATCAGTAAAAGTCGGCGCCGTAGACAAAAGAATAAATGGTTAGCACCTGTCGTGTTGTTGATGATGATCGCGGCAGGCGGCGGAGGGGTTTATTTAATCGTCACCAATATGAATCTCGGCATACGGGAAGACGTCCTATTTAGCCCGGGGATAGAAAACCAGACCAAGAATGGACAATCAGCCTCCAACGGGTTGTCGAGCGAAAAAAGGAATAGCGACTCAACAACGTCTCAAACCGCTGAGAATAGTACTGTCGGGCAATTCGAGCCGAAAAAGCTGACCGAACTTGACATGAATCAACTCGAAGAAGTGGACGTAAGCCAGGTCATGGAAGATACGATTGAAGCTGAAAAGAAAAGGATGGAACAGAAACGGAATTCGAGGATAAATTCCAATCTTGGCGATTCCGACGAAGATTTAGGCGGCCGTTTAGAGAAGTCAACTGAAAGGATGGTCAATCTTGACCGCGAGCAAGCTTATCAATTTCGCCGAGCTATTCTTCGAGCCAGGCAGAGTCTATTTCGTCGGGATAAAAAAGTTGCTGTCGAGCAACTCGAAGTCGCAAGGGAAATTCTCCGAGAGGCTGCAGGCGGTGAAAAATTTATCATGATGGAAGCTCAAAAAGAATTCCTCGAAATTCTGATGGCATCCGAAAAAATACTTGATCTGATTGACGGTTTCTGGGGCCAAGTCGTGCAGAGTGCTCAAAAAATTCCTGGCGGACAAGAAATCCAAGTTGGCGAACAGATTGTCGGATTTCTTGAAGCTGACACCGAAAAATTCATCATCCGTAACTCAGGCGTCAATACGACTTATCACTACTACTTCACTCCGCCAGGTTTGGCGGTAAAGTTAGCCAATCAGGGAGCAATCAAGAGTATCCCAAAGTGGTCAATGCAGCAGGCTGCGTTTTACGCGATTAACCAGACCGAGGAGAAGAGTTATTCAGACCAGATCGACGAATTAATTGCGGTCGCTGAGGATGCTGGAAGAGATTGTGATTTTATCCATTTTTTTTCTGAATTCGATTTCGAGCAATTGGCAAAACCAAACAAGCGGATCAAATTTCCGAACAAGCAAACTAGAAACGAATGGTTGACCGAGGTTAGGAAAGATTTGGGGTACGCCAATCCGAGATCGATCGATGCACGATCCGGTAGTTCCTATGCGGAAGTCCTGCTGGCACTGGAACCGGAAAATGTGGAACAACGAGTGTCGGTGTTAGAGGAGGCTCGGGTTTTAGCCATGCGGGCGGGAGATGCACCACGCGTCGAAGACGCTTTACTGGAATTGCGAGCGTTATCCGATGTCGACTATCCAGCGGTTTGCTGCGAATCTTACACATCGATGGCAAAACGGAAACTTGATTCGCAACAGACGAGAGCCTTGCTGGAAATTGCTATTCCATTTTTAAAATCGCCGACCGGACGAAAAGCTCCCAAGAACCAATGGGAGCAACTGGGGAAAGCGTTGGAGAGTCTAGCTCAATCGGCAGGATTGGTAGATTGCGTTCGAAGACTTGCCCAAACCGAACCATATTAAGCTCACAAATCGGTAGGAAAAATCACAACTGGACGACTCACCCGCTCAGTTTTTTAGCTGTTTCGAATCTTTTGAATAATTCTGCCTAAGCGGTAAGGAATCTGCAGGTTCAGCGTCGCTTCACCATGATATTTGCAAGTCAGGCGAGGTGGTTTGGTGACAAAAATTTGGCAGATGGGGAAATTCGGTCTCTGTTGTGGCATGTTGGCTCTGTTTTCAACGACTGGATGTTCCGTTGATCATCCTACGTTCCCGGAAGTTCAAAGCTCGTTGACATCCACATCGGATGACCCGATGCATCAGGCTGGGTGGAAAAAAACATCGAACGAATTAAGTTCTGTCAGCACCAAAGGGCTTATTGAATTGGAGTATTCAGAGGATTTGAATACGATTCTGAATTCCTCCAGCGGCCCCGTTTTACTTGATTTTTATGCGACTTGGTGCGGTCCCTGCAAAAGCCAGTCAAAGGTATTGAAAAAACTAAGCCAAACTACAACGAATACAAATTCGACGATTGTCAAAGTCGATGTCGACAAACATCCTCGGCTTGCTGAAATTTTCCGAGTTCATGCATTGCCGACTTTGGTCGTCGTTAAGGACTCGCGAATCCTAAATCGGGAAATTGGATTCACGGATGAAGAAACAGTTATTGCGATGCTGGACCAATGAATATTTCAAGATCACAAATTGAGAGCTACAATCCCAGTCGCAAAATCGAAACAAATTTAGCCGCTGTGTCGATGAATTCATCCAACCCATCATTAATCGCTTTGGCTTTTCATTGGAGTGTGGTCCGCCGAGCATTGATCATGGCGGTGGTCGTCGGACTCGTTCTTGTTACGATCAATCATGGGATGTGCATTTACAAAGGTCATTTTGGATGGATCTGCGGTATCCAGTCCGCCTTGACCGTGTTAGTGCCTTATACCGTTTCGACAATCTCAAGTGTTCTGGCAATCGCGGAAGGCAAAAAGAGAGTATCGATACGAAAACCGCCGACAGGGCCGGGTGGGATTAATCCCTCCGCTTAGGAGATCCATTTGAGCAGACAAAGTGGAACCAGGTTTCGGTGCTCGCAGACCTCCAGTCGATTTCCCAGTTAAATTTGCCATAATAAGCAGACCGGCGATCGATACGACTTAAGCAGTTGTCCTCATTAAGTCTGAAGGTCGAGAAGATGAATGCACAAAGAATGAAGGTGAGATTCGATGGCATCAGTGAACCCGGAAGTCTGGGTCGATGAATATGGCGACTATCTATTTCGGTATGCCAATTCAAGGCTGCGAAATTCAAATGCCGCTGAAGAGGTCGTCCAGGAGACTTTTTTGGCAGGCGTTCGGTATTCCGAACAGTTTGCCGGACGCAGTTCCGAACTTGGTTGGCTGATGGGGATCTTGAAACGAAAAATCATCGACTACGTTCGGGCTCGAAAAAGGAGATCAGAATTGTCGACTTACGAAGACGAAAACGATCCGACTTCGATGATGTTTGATTCCAACGGAAATTGGAAACCTGGGGCGGTGAACTGGGCTCCATCGCCGGGCCAGAATCTCGAAATGGAAGAGTTATCGGCGATTGTCGAGGATTGCTTGAAGACTTTACCCCAAGGACAAGCCGACGTTTTTATGATGAGCATCATGGAGGAAATGAGTACCGAGGAAATCTGTGAGGAACTCGGTATTACGGCATCCAATCTTTGGGTTCGGATGCATCGTGCACGTCTAGGACTGGCGAATTGTGTGGGGACAAAATGGCAAGTTGACGAGGGGGTAAAATCGAATGTTGGACGATAACAAAGCCAGTAAGCTGATTTCAAAATCATTACGAGTTCGTTTAAGCGAAAAGGAGTCGCAACAGGTCGAGGATAAACTTGAGAGCTGTGAACAAACACAGAAGTTTGCTGCCCTTTCAAAAGCCATCCAAGAAAGCGTCGCCGGAAATTTGGCCGTCTCAAAAATGGGAGTCACGAAATCCAATGCTGGAGGACTCACCTCAGAAGCAAAACTTCGATTGAAGGGGAGCGTCCTTTCGGCGGTCGAGGAGAAGAACAGCCTTTCCCAAGCTGGTCTGATTTCCGGATCATCGGTTGAAATTGGCAAAACGGTTTCGCACACGCCGGAGTTTGACTCCGGTCTTGAAGAGTACCGTAAAATTACAAATCGGTTTCACCTAATGCGAGTCTTGGGAGAAGGCGGTCTGGGAAAAGTCTGGTTAGCGCGTGATGAACAACTCAATCGGCGAGTCGCCATCAAGGAACTAAAATCGGAAAGCTCGGTTTCGCCCAATGCTCGGCTTCGATTCCATCGCGAAGCAGAAATTACCGGCCATCTTGAGCATCCCAACGTAGTTCCGTTGTACCAGTATGGAATCAACCAGGCGACTGAGGAGCCGTTTTACGCGATGCGGTTCGTCGGCAAAAGAACTCTCACGGATGCCATTTCCGAGCATCACGACCGAATTGCGGCCGGTTTTGATTGTTCGATCAATACTCACCGTTTGCTGTCCGTGTTTCTCGATATTTGCCAAGCGATTGCTTATGCCCACTCGCGTGGAGTCGTTCATCGGGATCTAAAACCCAACAACGTGGCATTGGACAATTTCGGTCAAGTCATCGTTCTGGATTGGGGATTGGCCAAAATCATGGAGGACAGTGAGCTGGCAATGAAGGTCAATCTGTCGGTCGATATCGCTTCGTCATCGACGCTGATTCAAACGATGGACGGAGAGGTGATCGGGACTCCTCGATTCATGTCACCTGAACAGGCGTCTGGTAGGCTCGACGAAGTTGATCAAAAATCTGACATCTATGGTTTGGGAGCTATCCTATTTGCGATGTTGACTGGAAAAGCACCTCATGATCAGGAGTTGTCGGAATCCGCAGATCTCGATAGCGTTCTGAAAACGATTGCCGAGTCCGAAACTCCTCGTCCGCTCGACGTTTATTCGTGTGTGCCTCAGGAATTAGACGCAATTTGTGCAAAGGCTATGGCCAAAAAAAGGCATTTGCGTTTCGAGTCGGTTCAGGATCTTGCCGAAGCTGTCGAGGCCTGGATGGCAGGTCAGAATGAGAAAAAAGCCGGTTATGACAACCTGCGAATGGAAGGTCGTGAACTAAGAGCGGAACTGCAGTCTTACGCTCACAACCTTGAAAGGAATGTTCGTTTTGCCGCAGGTCTGCCTCCGATTGAGCAACTGATGCAAGTCACATCGGATCAGGAAATTAGTGTTTGGAGAGAACGTCTTTCTTCCATTTTCGAAGGTCTTCTTCAAGCAAACCCGGACTACCAAAATATCGCCTACCTTCGGTTCGACGAAGATTCCTATACTGAATTGGTTCGAGTGGAAAGGATCGGAAACGATTCCCACAAAATTCGAGTGGTTCCCAAAAGCCGACTGACGACGGCGACTCCAAATGATTTTCATCAAAGAGTCATCCATAAACTGCCGGAGGAGGTGTTAACTTCGCTCGTTTGTAATCCAATGTGTAGCCCTGATGCCCGAAACTGCAACCGAGTTGGCCTGCTGTCCGCAGTACCTGTTTACAACGATCAAACGGAAGAGTTATTCGGTTTGGTGTTGATCAATTGCGACATGCAAAAGTTGCTCAGACGGCAAATGGAACGTCGTTTGAATGCCGGAGAAGTAATTGTTGCCTGTGACACGTTCAATATTTTGATGCGAACCAAGCAGGGACAATTTTGCGATGAATCGTTATCGGCAACTGTTCGAGATGCTGCTCCCGAATTTTTACCGGTTGTTGATTACTTGCAAGATAACTTAGATTTCATTGACAATACAAATTGCGATATTTATGGCGGTCGCCTCTGGTTTGACTCCAATAAAAATGGAGTCATGTACATGTTGAAATCCAATTCTTCATAGAAACCTCGGAATGGTAATTGTCCAGTCTTCTGACTTTTCTGATTCGAAGGTTTCTGAATCGGTGGCGTTGATTTTGCATCAATGCTCTTCCGAATTTATCCCACCACTCACGAACCGAAGCTCAACGACTCAAAAACAATGGTCCTTGGAAGAGCATAGTGTGACGCTCAATTCAGGTGGTTCATTCCCACAGTCCTATTTCGACAAACTCCGTACACAGGAATTGGTGACGGCGTGGATCGAGAATCGAATCGTGGGCTTTCTTTCTTTTCAATCTCAGTTCTGTGACGACAATTTGACGCCTTTTTGTCCTGCAATTTATGTGACGACTGTTTGTATTGAGCCTGATTTCCGCGGTCGAGGAATTTGTTCCAAAATCTATGATTGGTTGTTGGACTACATTCGCAAAAATTTCAATACGCGATATCTTTCGACTCGCACTTGGTCAACCAACACCGGACATATTCGAATCCTTCAAAACCAGGGTTTTCAGGAATGCCGTCGGCTACTTAATGACCGCGGAGCGGGGATTGATACCGTCTATTTTATTCGTCATCTTTCGATTTGAAACTTTGCCGAACCTAGTGAGTCGCTGCATAGTATCGAGACTTGCAAGTGCTTAAAAATGGGACGGTTCCTTCTGTTGCTGGTTCTGCTAAATTGAAGCGAACTCGCAATGAAAAGCACTGTGATATTCGCCGCAACACCGTTCATTATACGTCCGTGGTGATCCGAGGGACAAACCTGGAGAAACTGGTGATGCACAACCCATTGATAAAAATTGAGTCACCTTGAATCACTACTCGAATTCATCTTAAGAGCAAAATATGTCTCAACAGAAGTTTAAGTTTGTCCTGATGGCGTTACTTTTTTGCCTGTTTCAACTCGCAAAAGCTGGGTCTGACGAGGGGATGTATCCTGTCAGTGAAATTGGGAAATTGAATTTAGCGGAAAAGGGATTGGAGCTAACCGCCAAACAAATTTTCGATAGCGAGTCCGTTTGTTTTGTCGACGGTATCTGCCGCGTCAATGGTTGTACCGGATCATTTGTATCGCCGTCGGGTTTGATCATTACGAATCATCACTGTGCGTACCGAGCAATTCAATCCGTCAGCACCACCGAGAACGATTATTTAGCGGATGGTTTTCAGGCCAAAAATCTAAGTGAAGAAATTCCCGCACCCGGGTACACGGTCCGAGTGACTGAATCGTTTGAAGACGTGTCCAAACTTGTTTTGAGTGTGGTGACGGAAGGGTTAAGTTTTTCAGAACGAACAGCTGTCATCGATCGCAGAACTAAAGAGATCGAAAAGCGAGCTGAAGAGAATCATCCAGGCATGCGTGCAGAAGTTGCAGAGATGTTTGCGGGCAAAACTTACGTCTTGTTTCTGTACACTTACATCAAAGACGTTCGTCTGGTTTTTGCTCCACCCTCGTCGATCGGAAACTTTGGAGGTGACGTCGATAACTGGGAATGGCCACGACACACAGGTGATTTCTCATTTATGCGAGCCTACGTTGCTCCAGATGGAAGTAGCGCAGAATATTCGGCTGAAAACGTGCCTTATCGGCCGAAACGACATATTCAGGTTGCCATGGAAGGAGCCAATGAAGGCGAGTTTGTTATGATCCTCGGGTACCCGGGCCGAACGGCTAGACATAAAACTGCAAGTTTTTTGTCGTTTGAACGAGACTTTCGACTTCCTAATGTGGTGGAAAACTATGGCCGGCAAATGGCTACGATGACAGCGGCCAGCGACAAAGATCGAAGTGTGGCACTGAAACTACTTTCACGAATGCGTAGCCTAGCCAACGTAGAAAAGCGGTCGCGAGGTCAACTAAAGGGATTAAAAAGAGCTTCGATTGTTCAAAAACGAAAAATAACTGAAAACGAGCTGCAAGCCTACATTGACCAAGATCCGGCTCGAAAATTCAAATATGGCGACGTCCTTCCCAGCATCAACTCCGTCTACCAAAATTTGGTCAAAGACGCCCAATCAAACGCGAATTTCACCCAGGTTCGATCAGCTTGCCAGATGGCGCGAATCGCATTTACGATTTTTGACGCAGCTAACGAAAAAGAAAAACCAGATCTTGAGCGAGAATCTGCCTATATGGATCGCAACATGGATCAAACTCGCCAACGGCTTTTTCTAGCCCAAAAAGATCTAGATATTGAGACCGATAAATTAATGCTTAAAAATGCCGTCTCTGAACTGAACAAGACCAGCGATTTGATCGGGCCGCTGGAGGATCGAGACATTGATGCGCTTTACTCAAATTCGAACTTACACGATTCCGAATTTCTGGAATCTTGTTTCGATATGACAATCGAACAATTGAATCAATCTTCTGATTCATTTTTGGTTTGGATGCGTTCTCTTTATCCGAAATATCTTGAGCTTCGAGAGCAAGCCAAACGGACCGAAGGCGAATTGAGCAAACTGTACGGTGACTTGGTCACCATCAAACAGGAATTCCAAGATATAAATTTTATCCCTGACGCTAACGCGACCCTTCGATTGACTTACGGGACGGTACGAGGATACTCACCTGAGGACGCGGTGTATTGTTCCCCGGCAACCACGTTAAGTGGAGTGGTTGCAAAAACGACAGGCGAAACTCCTTTCGTGACGCCCAAACGAGTGCTGGATCTTCATGCTGAGAAAACTTTCGGCAAGTATGCTCACCCAAAATTAAACGATATCCCCGTAGCCATTCTTTATGATACGGACACGACCGGAGGTAATTCTGGAAGCCCAGTTTTAAATGGAAAAGGAGAGTTGGTCGGGGTCAATTTTGACCGTGCTTTTGAAGCGACCATCAACGATTTCGCTTGGAACACCAACTATAGCCGGTCAATCGGAGTAGATATTCGTTATGTTCTTTGGGTCACAGACACCGTTTACGGTGCCGGTCATTTGATCGAGGAGATGGGGTTGTCTCCGAATAAATGAGCTAATTTGGAAAGAAACTGCCGACTTGCCGTAGTTTCGGGCGATGCCGACAATCTTTACAATAAATTTCACTGTGAAACGAATCTTAACCGGAACTGACTTGAAGTACTTGATAGGAATTGAATGTCCGACAAACCCAAAATGTTGAAACCGATTCTGCTTTACGATCACCTGCCGGGGATTCTGGCGGGTTACCCTGCCGCGTTGTTTGCGATTTTAGCAATCCTATCGGCGATACCGGCCAGCACGATGGACGCTGAGAAAAGGACCAGCCTTGAAACGATTGCGAAACAGCTGGCCGAAAAGCCTGAAAATTTGAACGCCAAACTGCAGCTCGAAGCGATTACGAATCAACTCGAACAAACAGCTCCATTTTTCAATCCGCATATGCTGTTTTGGATCGGTCTTTCGGTGATGTTGGTGTGGTATATCGCTTTTCGATTCAACATGCCCAAAAGTAAATTCCTGCTAATGTTCGGATTGTTGGGAACCTTCGTAGGTATTCCCGTGGTACTTGAACTTCAAGGAACCATCAAACCCTTTAGTATGTTGGGAGGTGTTTTAGGAGCACTGCAACCTACGGTCGATACGGGAGCCTGGATTGTGATGTCCCTTGTCTTTTTCGGAATCTGGCTTGGGAATTTTATTTATAGTCGAACTCACATGCGAGTTCGCATTGACGAATCGGGACTGACACTGAATCGCTTGGGTGGCAAAGGTGAGCGATTTGAATTAATCGGACTAAAAACAGAAAACGAACCTCTGGACTATCTGGAACTTTTCTTGGCGGGAGTAGGATCGTTGTCATTAAAAACG
>JBCCSJ010000216.1:0-10163 GCA_039200505.1 Planctomycetota bacterium
CGTTTAAATCAGTGTTATTGCTTGTAAGGAACTTTTTCAATCCCGACTCATCTGTTCGACTGTCTTGGAAGTTTGGCTTGTTCATTTCCGAATTCGATGAAGGTAGTCCAAAAGTTCCGGAGTCGGATCGTCTATCGTAACGGTCGATGATTCTGAGGGATCTTTCCGGTTGCGAATGACGATCAGTACCTCGTGATCGGATTCTTCGACCGGTTCCGACCACGAAACGTTGGTCCTGGAGGAAACAGGTCGAGGGTCGACTAAGCTGGCCGGAAAGACGCGTCCTTGGCGGGATTCTCTTCGAATTTGTCTTAACGCAGGGTCAGTAGGACCGGTCGGTACGGAATTTGGGTCCAGCCTTGCGATTCTTGATTCAGGGATCACTGGGCTAGTGAACAGGTGGGTCAGATTAACCGTTTTAAGTTGCCAATGGATTGTATCCAAGGCAGCGTAGATTCCGTCGTCTTCATCAACAACAGCCGCGTTGCAGATGCCGACCAGTTCGCCAGACTCATTAAACAGACCGCCACCGCTTCGCCCATCTACAGGCCGACCGAAAATGTCATATTTGACGGCACCGTCATAGGCTGCCTTGCGTTTGATACGAGTTCTTCGAATGGTTGGATCTTGTCCGTGATCGCATCCAATTGAAAATACATCCAGTCCGACCTTTACATCATCTTCTTGTTTTGCCAGTTCAACCGGATTAATTGGGACGGGGGTTTTAATGGCGACCAATCCGATGTCTCGCGGTCCTGCGTCATAAAAAATCAGTTCTCCCGACGTGATCGTTGGTTCGTTGCCACCGAAACCGTATTTTGCATGGATCTTGCCTTGGCCAGAGGAATCTCTAAAAACGTGTCCGCAAGTCACGACCAGGCTTTCTGATTGATGACTATGAATGACCGTTCCGGTGGCGTACGAAATCCCCTCCGCATCCTCGACCCTTAACATGACGGTGGCTTGAAGAGCCCGCGATTCAAATTGGGAAGCTGGATCCTGAGTCCCCTGATGCATGGTAGGGGATGAGAATTCAGCTAATTGGGTTCCTGGAGCGTTGATAACAACTTTAGTCCCTCCCGGAATATCGGATCCGTTTGGGGATTTGAATTTTTGGCCGCTCGTCACGCCAATGGCGGCAAACCATTTTTTGAGCTCGACTGCATCGATCAGTCCTGCCCGTCGACCGACGATCCGATTGTTGGATGTCATGATCACGGTCGGCGTTCGGTCAATCTGAAATTTTTGTGCAAGTTCCAAGGACTGAGATGCATAATGAGTCGAAACCGGGTAGCCTTCCAGTTTCAAAGCTTTGATCGCTGGCTCAACCTGCCGACATGGGGCACAGCCCTGATTGGTAAAGAAGTACAAATGAGCTTTTTCGTCTGCCTTCCCAACATTCGGAACAGAGAACCCAATGACTAATGCCAATACAGTGACATTGAATAGATGTGACAATCGGGCCAAGAATAGCCATCGGTCGCCCGAATTTTGATGCGATAGTTCCATCCTAATCCCTCCATGGATTAAAAGAATGCATTGGTACCGATTCAAATTGAATTTTGACAAGCAGAAACGCTAACCCAAAGGATTGCTTTGTCCGATTGAGTTATTCCGAAATCTACATCCTGTGAATTTCTGGCCTAACGACGCCAACTCGGAGCGACCCTTTTTCCCGCCTGCGGATGCATTAGAATACAGTTAGCTTTGGTGACAAACATGAATTTTCGGAAAGCGGGATTAGCTAGCATCGGCTAAATTCTGGTTCCAAGTTTTGGCGAAAGTCGCTTCGATGGATTTGAAAAATCGCATCTTCCACACAATTTTACCGGCCGCGGTTATCGTTTTCATTGGTTTTCTTGGATTGCTTCAATCGGGCTTGGCGTTTCAGTCGGTGCCTGACCAAACCCGGCCAAGGCCTGAAAAAGTTGTCAATCCTGTGCTGATCGAATTCAAAGGCCCGATCGATCGCAAATTGACAATGTACTTTAACAATCGGTTTGAGACAGCAAAACAAAGCGGTGCTGATTTGCTGATTATTGAAATTGACAGTCCCGGCGGATTGAAAATAGAGAGCCTGCAAATGGCACGTCTGTTGCGAGACTGCAAATGGGCGTACACGGTTGCGATCATCAACAACGAAGCGATCTCGGGTGGGGCTTTGGTTTCCTTGGGATGCGACGAAATTCATATCGACCCCAATGCAAAATTGGGTGACATTGGAGAAATCGCGTTTGATCCCCAAGAAATGGCATTCCGGCTCGTTGAACCCAAAATTGAATCCTACCTGTCTCGAGACGCAAGGGACTTGGCAGAATCCAAAGGACGATCTGCTGATCTTGCCGAGTCATTTGTCGACAAAGATGTTCTAGTCTATTCCCAGCCCGATCCAGAAAACGAGGGCAAGCTGCTATTTCGTTCCGTGCGTTCCGATGCCATTGTGAAACCAGAGCCTCCTTGGGAATTGATTCAAGAGTCTGGACCGGAAAGGTTTTTGACGGTCAGCGGTCAACGGGCCGTCGAATTAACTTTGGCTCAAGGATTTGAGAGTAGTCGCGAGAAAGCTGCCCAGTCTTTCGGGTTTCCACTGGATTCGCTTCGAGTTTACAGACCGACGACTACAGACTCCTTGGTTTACTATTTGAATCATCCCGTCGCTACATTTTTGCTGGTCTTGATCGGCTTGATTGCTTTGTATTTTGAACTGACTGCTCCCGGGATTGGTGTCGGTGGTTTAATAGCAGGATTATGTGCCGTTCTGTTTTTCTGGAGTCGATTTTTGGGCGGAACCGGCGGCTGGTTGGAAGTGATTCTGTTTGTTGCCGGAATCGTGTTTATCGCGATGGAAGTCTTCGTCATTCCGGGCTTCGGAGTTTCCGGCCTGACAGGAATCATCCTTCTATTTGTAAGCATTGTTTTAGCTGGCCAAGATTTTGTCATCCCGCAGACAGGCGTTCAATGGAACCAAACCATGTCGTCGACCCTGTTACTCCTTGGTTCAACTTTTGGCTTTTTAATCGCGGCGGTGTTAATTACCACTTATGCCGGTTCCATCCCGGGTTTGAAACGGCTGATTCTATCTCCACGAGAAATAGCTGAAGAATCTGATGGGATTGAAAAAGACGAGCATGGAAAACCGATCGCAAAACCGCATCCCGAAATTTCGGTGGGCGACTGGGGATTGGCGGATTCTTTGCTCAGACCAGCCGGAAGAGCCAAGTTTGGCAACCGATCTTTCGATGTCATCAGTGACGGTAACTTTATCGATCCGGGAACGCAGGTGACGGTCATTTCCATTCGGGGCAATGTGATCACCGTTGCGGCAGTCGAGGACGAAAATCAGGATGATGAAAACGTTTGATAGTCTTTAAAATGTTGTTGTCCCGAGTTAGGACCCGGAATCCGAGGCAACATCGGGTTTCCAGGCGATTCTTGATCGGCAAATTACGGTCAGTTTTGCGAATGCCCGACAGATTAAGACTGATTGGCGAGTTTTGGGCGAGCCTGGCCAGTTACCGCAATCAATTTTTGCCGGAAGGCTTCTGATAAAGCCTGCATCTGTACGATAGAAAGCTCTTCGGTACGAGCGTTGGGACCATGCTCCATGCGAGTCAGAACATCATCCACATCCGGTTTTTCAAGTTGTCCCTTAAATGCACTGATGGCAACACTACGCATAAATTTTCGCCGATTGAAAAACATCGCTCGCACGAACGCATAAAAAAAATCGAGATCGGGGATCAATTTCCGTCGTTCCGGCCGATGCTCAATGTGAATGATCGCCGAATCCACTTTGGGACGGGGCCAAAAAACAGAAGGTGACATCACTCTAACCAAGCTAACGTCGGCAATGCTTTGTACCCAAATGCTAAGCGAACCGTAATCCTTGGAATGGGGCGAAGCCATGAGTCGATCGGCTAGTTCTTTTTGAATGGTGACCGTCATCGTGGAGGGTACAAATTCACATCGAAGCAAATTGGAGATAATCGGTGTGGCCACATTGTATGGCAGATTGGCGGCAAGCTTGAAAACTCGGTTCGGATCTTTGTCCAGGTGCCGCCTGATTGCATCCAACACTTCAGGGGCGAACGTATTTTTATTTTTTAGGGCATCTTGCTTCAGCATTTCAATATTTTCAAATGGCTCTAATTCTTCGGCTGCCATTTGATGCAAATACTGATCTATTTCAACGGTAATGACTTGGGCCGCTGTTTCCGCAAAAAGTCCCGTCAACGAACCCATTCCTGTCCCAATTTCCAGCACCAAATCGTTTTTATCCAGTTTTGCGCTTCGGACAATCAGGTGTAATAAATTCAGATCAATTAGAAAATTTTGACCGTGACGCTTGTTAGGATTCAAGCCTACTTCTTCAAATCGCCTTGAAAGGTAGGATATCGTTTGCCGATTTACTTTAGGCATTCGACCTCTCCATTTGTTGTTGTACGTACTTGGCCAACAGGTCGGTTTCGATGTTGACGGTGTCGCCTACTGCCCGATTACCAAGGGTGGTTACGTCAAGCGTATGCGGAATGAGGGCAACACTGAATCTTTCCCGTTCCACGTTGACAAGCGTTAAGCTGATTCCGTCGACGGCAACAGATCCTTTGGACGCCATCTGTTTGGTCAAATCAGACGAAAGTCGAAACCAAAACTCCGCCCATTGACCGTCGTTATTCCGTTCGTCGACCGTCGCCAATCCGTCAACGTGACCCGACACGTAATGCCCTCCCAGTCGATCTCCCACCTGAAGAGCCCGCTCCAGATTGACCGGTGAGTTGACCTGTAATTGTCCTAGATTGGTTCGGTCCAGTGTTTCGGTGCCAGCTTGAAACGTCAGTAAATCACTCTCAGTCTTGACGACCGTTAAACAACATCCGTTGATAGCAATGCTGTCCCCGATTTTGGCACCCTCAGCCACCAATTCTGTTTGGATCGTGATGTCAACCGTGTCGTCGATCGTGACCAGTTTTTCGACAGATCCTTTTTCTTCAATCAAGCCAGTAAACAATTTTGAACTCTTTCGTTTGGATGGAATAAAAGATGACGGGCAATTGATCTATGAATCGTGAATTTCGACCTAATTTCAAAAGGCGATTATTTTCTTCAATCCGTTCGCTCTTGCGACATTTTGTGTGTGAGCTTGGCCAGCCGTGGTTTTGTTGTATCGACGGTCGAACGGGGCTTAAACGGCAAAATCTAAAATTTCAGCGCTGAACACCAGCAACCAGCATCGAACTAACAGTCCCTTCGCACGCAAAACTAAAAACGGAAACGTCGACGACGAGTCTTAAGTCTCGCTGAATCAATCGGATTCGCAATCCGTAATCAAGAATAAACACACCTGAATGCCTTCTGCCAACAAAACAACCAAGGCCACCGAATTTAAAATGGGGATGCGATCCTTATTCGCGAATTGGGGGATAAAATTTGATATCGTGGTAGGACACAAACCTAGTTGATCCGGGCTTTCGCATCACATGACTTTGGGGGAAAATGACAGAATCTGTTACTAAAAACAACGAATTTTTAAGACTCTGAGAAACCCATGGGAAGAATCATTGATATTAAAGGCCGTCAAATTTTAGACAGCCGTGGAAATCCAACCGTCGAAGTCGATGTTACTTTGGAGGATGGATCGTTTGGCCGAGCTGCCGTACCCAGCGGTGCGAGTACAGGTCAACACGAAGCGTGGGAAATGCGTGACGGTGATCAATCCGTTTACCTCGGCAAGGGGGTTTCCAAAGCAGTAGAAAACATCAACGGGCCATTGGCGGAAGCCTTGATTGGAGTCCCCGGATGCGATCAAGGGTTGGTCGACAAAATTATGATCGACCTCGACGGATCGGCCAATAAATCCAAACTGGGTGCCAATTCGATCCTGGGAATCTCTTTGGCAACATCTAAGGCAGCAGCTGAATTTTGTAACCAGCCCCTTTACCGATATCTCGGTGGCGCAGCAGCGACATTGCTGCCAGCACCCATGATGAACATCGTTAATGGCGGTGAGCATGCGGACAACTCCGTTGATGTGCAAGAATTTATGGTGATGCCACTCGGATTCGAACGCTTCCAAGATGCGCTGCGATGCGGCTGCGAAATTTTTCATAACCTCAAAAAGGTTCTTCAAATTAAAGGCCTTAATACGGCGGTAGGCGACGAAGGTGGATTTGCACCTGACTTAGGCAGTAATAAAGAAGCTTTAGATTTAATCATGCAAGCAATTGAGCAGTCGGGGTACAAGCCGGGCGAGCAAGTCAAAATTGCCCTCGATGTCGCCGCGACCGAATTTTTTGACGCTGATAAGGGACTCTACAAAATCGATGGTCAAGAATTGAATTCGGATCAAATGACTGACTTCCTTGTGGATTGGGCAGATAACTATCCGATCTGTTCGATTGAAGATGGATGTGGCGAAGACGATTGGGACGGTTGGAAAATGCTGACCGAAAAATGCGGCGATCGTGTCCAATTGGTTGGTGATGATTTATTTGTTACCAACACGACCCGATTGCAGCGCGGGATCGATGAAGGGATCGCCAATAGCATCCTGATCAAAGTCAATCAGATTGGCACATTGAGCGAAACGATCCAGGCGATTCAATTGGCTCACCGCAATGGTTACACCAGCATCTCCAGCCATCGGTCGGGTGAGACCGAAGATTCCACGATCGCGGACTTGGCCGTTGGACTTTGTACCGGTCAAATCAAGACCGGATCCGCGTCACGAAGCGATCGAATGGCAAAATATAATCAACTGCTTCGAATTGAAGAGGAGTTGGATACCGCGGCTGTCTATGCCGGCCCTCTGTTTGGGTAACTTAGTACTCGCGAGACATTTAATTACCAGCTTGCTTAGTGAATTACCATCAAAAATCGAATTTCAGTGACTCTAGCCGGTGACTTTATTCATGGCGAGTCCTATCTTCACTGGATCGGTAATGATTGCTTTTTGCGATTCAGACAAATCGGAAAAAAGATGAGAGCGAGGTTGAAAGGCCTCGCTTTTTTGTCGACCAGTGCCGAGGTCCATTGCCCGTTTCCAAGGTGTCTGTACCGAGTAAACGGACTTAAAAACGTTGGCATCATTGAATTAAGGCTGGGCTCGAAATTCTGATTCGACCCTGTTTACGATAATTCGTCGGGACTATGCTGGGGTGGCGTATGAGGGCTGAATCCCGATAAGCAACTCGCCTCACCAAGTAGCTCTTGGGTGCGAACTAAGAGTTTCAAGGGAGGACGAGTCGGCTTATCAGGTGATCGGTGACAAAACTTGCGTTCCGATTCAAGTTCGCATCGTCGGCCAACACGTCTTTCATCGACATCGCTCACTGTTGTGACCGACTAGCCAAGACCATCAAAACATTGAAAAAAACTATCGAAGTCTTTTCTTTTTTGGTGAATCCAATTTTTTAATTCAGGCAGGATTGAATTAGACAACTTTTAAATTTTTTTCTGATTTGTTTCAGATTCCGGATCAGATCCCACGTTTTGCTGGATTTAACCCCACAAGCAGGGAGAATGATCGCGTGAAAGAGTTTCCAGAAACAAGTGCCAGTCTAATCGCGAGGATGAAAGGTCCTGACGATGCTGACGCCTGGAAAGAATTCGAGAAGCTTTATCGACCTGTGATTTTTCGCACGGCTAGGGCAAAGGGGCTTCAATACGCCGATTCGGTGGATCTTGTGCAGCAGGTCCTGATTTCTATCGCAAACGCCATTGGAAGTTACGAGCTACACGAATCCGGCCCACCGTTTCGGCACTGGCTAAGTCGGATCGCTCGAAATGCCTTTTTGAAAGCATTGACCAGGCGGCCCAAGGATCGAGGTACCGGTGGAACCCAGTTCTTGGAAGTCCTTGCCGAATTGCAATCTACCAACGAAGACGAAACCGAGGTCCTGATTCATCAAGAATTGCAACGCGAAATCTTCGCTCAGGCAGCGCGAAAAGTCCGACAGGCTGTCAGCCCTGAAACATGGTTGGCATTCGAGTTTACCGCGATTCAAAATCAGCCAATCGAGAGCGTGGCTCGACGGATCCACCTTTCAGTGGGCAATGTTTATGCGGCCCGTAGTCGCGTGATGAAAAAACTGAAGGAAGCCGTCAAAGTGATTCAGTCTGATTTCGAATTAAAAATTTATGAGGAAAAGAATGACCAATCATCAAATGTGTAGCGCCGATTCGGTCTCACGATTTACTCACGATGAAATGAACGAGTCTGAAAGAAGTGAGTTCATCGATCATCTAGAACATTGTGAAATTTGTCGTGGAAAAGTGGAACAGGAATCGAACAAAGATCACTTTTGGAACCACGCGATTCAGCAATTGGGTGGCGTGTCACAGAACGAAGCGATCGGTACGGATTGGAATGAGCCGCCCCATACCCACGAACAAGACCGGGTTGAAATAGATCATTCCGTTCAAGGGTTATTGTCTGCTTTGGCTCCAACAGACGATCCCGCAATGCTTGGTCGAATCGGTGAGTACGAAGTGAGCGGAGTCATTGGAATTGGCGGAATGGGAGCGGTACTCAAGGGTTTTGACCGATCATTGATGCGAGTCGTGGCGATCAAGGTTTTAGCTCCTCATTTGGCCAATAAAGGTTCGGCTCGAAAACGTTTTGAACGGGAAGCTCGTGCGGCTGCCGCGGTTTCTCATGACAACGTCATCAATATATTTCGAGTCGATGAATTGAATGGATTGCCTTACCTCGTGATGCCGTTTGCTAGAGGCCCCTCACTTCAGAAGCGGCTCGACGAAAATGGACCGCTCACAGCTTTAGAGACCGTTGTTGTGGGAAAACAGATCGCGGCCGGGTTGGCCGAAGCCCACGAACAAGGGTTGGTACATCGAGATATTAAACCGGCCAACATTGTCCTCAACGATTGTATTGAACGGATTCTGATCACTGATTTTGGTGTCGCAAGAGCGATGGATGACGCATCAATGACCCAAACAGGACTTATCGCTGGAACTCCCCAATACATGTCGCCCGAACAGGCTCGCGGCGAATTGGTTGATCATCGAAGCGATCTGTTCAGTCTTGGTTCGCTGTTGTACGCCTGTTGTACGGGCCGTCCGCCATTTCGAGGCGATGCGCCTTTTGGGGTCCTTCGCAAAATTACCGATTCGCATCATCGACCCATCGTAGAACTGAACTCTGAGATTCCAGTTTGGCTCGAAGCGATCATCAATCGACTGCTCGAAAAAAATCCGACGGACCGATTTCAAAACGCCAATGAAGTTGTCGAAGTTTTTGAACGTTGTCTGGCTCATTTGAGGCAGCCCAGCCAGATTGCATTACCACGATCGGTCGTCGAGTTAACTACTGCTTTCCGACCACAAAAACAAATCGCTGATAAACCAACAGGAACCTCAAAGTTTTCGACTGCGTTTTTTACCGCTGTCGCTGCCGGATTGCTAACCTTGGCAGGATGGTTCATTACCGAACCTCCAGAGATCAACGGTTTATGGAAAGGTGAATCATGGAGCAATATTGAGCTGAAATCGGTGAAGGAAGCTCAAAATTGGTATGCCGGTACCTTTAAGGATGCTCAAGGTAATTCAGGTGCCATTCATTTAGAATGGTCGCGATTATCGCAAAGATTCAAAGGAAGATGGTCAATCGGTTCAACGGCCAGTGGGACGATTGTGCTTCGTCAGGGGGATGGAGATTCAATCCGGGGGGCTCTTGTTTTTGATTCTCAGGCAATCCTCGACCCCGAAATTGAAAGACTCCGAGACTTTACCTGGTATCCGGGTGATTCGGATGATCCGCCTAAAACCCTCCCCAACGGATCAGAATCGTTCGGATATTATCCGAACGAGCAGCCGGGTTCGAGTGGCATCGGAGAACCTGAGTTAAAAGAACAAGAACGCGGCAATACGCCTCAATATCTAAACAATGTACCTCGGTCCAATCTTGGCAGCATGACCGAATGGCTCACTTTGGCGTCCGAAATTGAATCCAAGATCGTAGAGGCATCGATGAGGATCAGGGACCTGAACTTAAAACTTTCGAACTCTGCAAAATCTATCAAGGAAGCCATCGGCCAAAAAGAGTCGCTTGTGAAGATTTTGGAGAATACGCAAGATCCGAACGAGAAAGATCAACGTTTATCGGGTATTTCTGGAATGGAGAACCTTGTCCGGTCGCTCGAATCGAG
>JBCCSJ010000217.1:0-10125 GCA_039200505.1 Planctomycetota bacterium
CGAAAATGTGGCTCATTTAGATCGCAATTCCGACTGAATTTATGCTCGACGCCCCTACCCTTTTTCTGCTCATCTTTTCTCTAATTCTTTCGGCGGTTCCGGTCGACTGCCAAGAAATAGAAATCCAAACGATCGTTGAAGGATTAAATCACCCAATGGGAGTTACGGTCCAGCCTGAAACCGGTACGATTTTTGTGTCCGACAGCGGTGCCGCCCGAGTGATTCGAATCATCGACCAAGAGATCGAAGAAGTCGTAATAGGATTTCCTGTCGATCAGGTGGCGGAACAGAATGCGACTCTGGGTCCGCTTGGTTTATGTTTTTTGGACCAGAATACCCTCGTCATTGGTGAAGGGGGACAGGCCACCGGAGAAGACCAAATTCTTAGGTACAAAGTGCCGGCAGTGGGCGAACCGTCGTTGAATTACAGTGATTTTTTGGGCAAGCCGATGACCATGCCGGCAGCTGAAAAAAGGTGTGCCGAACAAGATTTTCAATCCATCGTCTCAGGTGCTCGTGGAGTTTTCGTGGCCTCGCGCGGAGACCATGAAAAAGGGTGGATATCGTTGGCGACCCATTCCACTGAGTTGGAAGAACATTGGACTGAATTTTCAAGACTCATTCCAAGCCGAATCCTTACCAACTGCCAAAGAGCATCCTGTTTGACAAAATCGCCTCAAGGCTATTTGCTGGTCGGACTAAAAGGGCAAGCCAACGAAACCAAGGATAGTTCTATCGCGTTTTTCAGTGAAGAAGGCGAACTGCTGAGCCAATACCAGTGCGGTTTAAAAGAAGTGGCGGGTTTAGCGTACGACCCGTCCAGCAATAGGCTATTCGCGATTGATTCACCTAAAGAAGCTGTTGTCGGTGGACTTTACCAGCTTATTGAATTCACTCAAGAGAATCGCACGCTTTGTCAGCCCCGGCTCATCGTACCGCTTCCAAACCCAACGTCCTGCTGTTTCGATCCGCATGGCAATCTTTTAGTTACATTGGCAAGAGAGAAGGACGAAAAAAACGATGCATCGGGCAGCCTGATTCAAGTCAACCGAGTTGATCTGGTCCAGATTCTTTCTCAACAAGGTGACCGCTGATGGGCACTCCTCATTTGGTACGAATCGGGTTGATGGGAAACATTGCCCGTCTTGATTGTCCTCAGTTTTCAATTTTCCCGCGAGGGACCGAGGTAGTTTGCCGGACATTGCGGGGGCACGAAGTAGGCGAAGTCATCTGCTGTATTGATCAGTCGAATTCTGGCCAGCTTGATTCGGAGGGAATGATTCTGCGCCGTTTGGGCCATGAAGATGAACTGATTTTGGAGCGACTGAATCGTTTTCGTAACGAAGCATTCGGTGCTTGTCAAAAGTTAATTTTGCAGAAAGGATTGCCTGTGGTCCTCGTAGATGTCGAGCACCTTTTTGATGGGCAGTCCCTCTACTTTTATTTTCTTGGCGACCAAGGACCCGACCTAGAAGGTTTGATTCAAGAACTGGCCAAAACTTACGAGCAGAAAATTCAATTCAAAAAGTTTGTCGAAAACTTGGTGAATGGATGCGGTCCCGGATGTGGTACTGACTCTGCAGTTGGTGGTTGCAGTTCAGGAGCCTGCCAAACCTGCGCGATTTCAAAAAAATGCAACGCTTCATCGAATTCGCAGTAATGGCATTACAACAATGCCACGCACCGATGACCGTTCATCCGAGCCTACACCTAGTCTGAAAATGCGAATTTTCTCGTCAGATCCGTTTCGTACCGTGGCTCTTGATTCGTTTTTTTCTGACGAACTTTCAGCCAATTGAGATTGTCAACTTTTGGCGGCGGTCTTTCCTGATCTTAATTCGGTCATAACCGAATCAATGTTTGGCAGAACCTATTCGCAAATCCTTCCAAGATTCATGTCTCAAAATCGAAGTGAGAGTGAGGCAAAAGGTCTAGTCATGGAAAACAAGAAAACTCATCGAATCGACAACCGAGAATCCATTCTCATTTTCCCGCTGATTGCAGTAGTAGTTTTTTCCGTCGGGCGTTGGAATTCCAGTTTTTCGTATTGGATCTATTCGACTTTCCACTCAACATTCGGTCCCTTTATGTCTCAGGTCGAATGGTTGAATTGGGCGAGCAATGGAATGGGGAAGTGGTTGTTCGTTGGAGTCGCGATTGCCGTTGTGGTTTGGTTAACCCAGAACATCATTTCCACTGGAAAAAAAGGGCTGGGTTGGTGGTCTTTGGTGATGCTGGCTGCTTTCGCCTGGTTCATTGCTCGAGCGGCAGGTTCGGTGTTCACTGAGATTTCTTCCAGCAACTCGATCCAGGATTGGGATGAGGAATAGCAATTAGCGACCTTAGATCAGGGTGCGTTGGTAGGCCTGGCTGTGTGTTGAGATTCGGAATACGAAGGCCTGCCGATGAGCCCCATTTTGGTAAAGAAAGTCTGTAATAAGTAGGTCCCGCTTGCAAGTACGTCCCGCTTGCCGAGCGGGACACAAACGGCTGAAGCATCTTGTGCTCCCAACTTCGCGATTGATTGCATCACCTGCTCGATCGAGTCAATTCACACTCACCCATCTTTGAGCAATCGTTCCGACATTGCTAACCAGTGAGATGCCATAGAACTACCACAAGCGTGTTGAGGAATGATAAACTTAAGCTCAAAAAGAAAACCCGAAGCGTGACAGCGTAAGCGAGAAAAAAAAGCAAATCCTTGTTATCCCACACTTACGTGTCGGGATGTGATTGGATTTTGCGAGTTCTGCCTGATTTCGATTCCAGCCAAGAATGAAGGTCTGCTGAACTATTTCTGTCCGCCAAAAGGTAGGACTCGATCACCCTTGGCCCATGCAGCATTAAGCCTTATTGATCCAACTAATTGTCATTGCCAGCGTCATTGTCACTCTGTTCATCAGCACCATCCTGTTGCCCTTCGGAATCTTCGCCTTCAGA
Source organism: Planctomycetota bacterium (assembly GCA_039200505.1). GTDB lineage: Bacteria > Planctomycetota > Planctomycetia > Pirellulales > Pirellulaceae > Mariniblastus. The sequence continues at coordinate 2,941 of JBCCSJ010000217.1, forward strand.
GTCTCCTCCATCCTCAGCGCCCTCTTCCTGTGGATCCTCTTTTTTCTCGGGTTCCAGCGGCAAGTCGTAAATAGAGCCTCCCCAACGTTTGGCACAGGCGGTCACGACTTTTTCCATTTCCTTAAGGTCTGCTTCGGAAGGGTCGCACGATTTTTTGATCAACTCCATAAAGAAATCCGCGGTATCCTTGGATCGAGGATACCCAATGTTTCGACGTTCTTTCCAAATAGAATGAGCCAAGACTTCGCCTTCAGCATCAAGGATCATAGTAAAAGGATTCCCTCCTCGGCCGTTGGGTGCCATTTCACGCATCAGTTCGCGGCCGTTGTCCATCTTGCTGTCGCAATGAATCTGGAGGAAACAAAAATATTTGGAAAACAGATCGGCTGAATTTTCAAGCATCCAACCGTACCTAGCCTGCTCACCGTGCCCTTCTTCTTTGAATAGGATAAAGAGCGGCTTGCCGTCTTTTTTTGCAACTTCAAGAGATTCCTCCAGAGCTACTCGGGCGTCTTCGGTTTCGCCTTGAACGAATGGTTTAAATAACTTGCCGGTAGGCATTTTATTAATGTTGTTGGGAATTTCCGGAGGGGGATCTTCGCATCCCAAACATACCACCAGCATCGCTGCACAGATCAATAAACAGGTAGCTCGATTCAAATAACTCATGTTTGGACTTACCCTTCGACCTCAAATAAAATTCCACGCTCTAACGGACACCGAGGCTTGCTATTGTAGCCACGCATCGCCAAGGCAACAGGTTGGCAGCTTGAGTTTGCGAAACGCCAAACGCCCAACTCTGCAACCCAATCTACCTTACTTCCTGTACCGAAACCTTTGTATCAATTTTTCCCTTACCCAAAAGAGCCGGCCAGTAGCTAATAATTTCACTCGGTTTGGGTCGCCCCCCCGCAAATCCGGTGACTCCTGGCGGTCCGCTTGTGACCAAAGGAACGATCTCCATCCCAAGCCGATCTAGCTTGCTTCGGTCTTTGCTTTTGGCTCCTAAACGAAGGACGACTTCGGCGGGTTCGGCAGGTGCATCCGCGATTCCGGCGTGGCAAACATTGGTACCAAGAATCTCGACAAATTTTTCGTCTTCTTCGAAATCGACGCCATCCATTTTGACGCGGTCAAAAACAATCTGAGCGCAAAGATTCGCTTTCTCGATCGCGTCGGGTCCGGCGACAGTAAGATGACTGACTAGTTTAAATCCATCGCTGTAGGCAATCGAAACTTTATAAGTGTCCGTCGCTGATTTTCCTTTGATTCCAGAAATTTCGACTCTGTCTTCTTGCGATTGACGTAGCTGGATGGAAGTAAAATCTGCCACGCAATCGGGAGTGATGTAGTTGGCCGGATCGCCCATTTCGTAGACCAATTGCGACGTGACAGTTTCGACCGTGACTCGGCCACCTGTATTTTCGTGCTTGGTGACGGCAAAAGTTCCATCTGGCTTGGCCTCGATCACAGGGTAGCCGATTTTGGCCATATCAGGGATTTCTTTCCAATGCACAAAATTGCCCCCAGTGCACTGAGCTCCGCATTCGACGATGTGCCCAGCGATCGTCCCGGCGGCCAACAAGTCCATATCTTCCATCGACCACCCGAACTCATAAATCATGGGAGCCAGAACGATCGATGGATCGGTGGCTCGACCCGTGATCACAATGTCCGCTCCTTGCTGAAGAGCTTCCACAATCGGTTCGGCACCAATGTAAACATTCGCTGTTTGAACTCGATCTAGGTAAGGTTTCAAAGGTTCGCCGTTATCCATATTGGCAAACGCTTCACCGTTTTCAATCAAACTAGGCAAATCTTCCAGGATATCGTCACCTTCGACGATCCCAATCTTCAGCCCATTTAAACCGAGATCTCGGATGACATCGGCCAAAGCTTCGCGGCAGGCAATGGGATTGACGCCGCCAGCATTGGCGATGATTTTTATTCCTTTCTCGTGACATACCGGAAGCACTCTGCGGCACATTTGTACGAAATCAGTGGCATAACCTTTACTTGGATCACGACCTTTGAGCTTCTGCATGATGCTCATCGTGACTTCGGCAAGGTAATCCAGGGTGAGGTAATCCAGCGGTCCTTCATTGACCAGCCTTACAGGGCCCAGAATGCTGTCGCCCCAAAATCCTTGTCCGTTAGCGATCAGGATTTTGTCACGTTGAGTTGTCATTTTTGATTCCGCGGTTGCTTGGTAAGGCCCGAATTTTAACGGATTGTACAATCTAGGACGAGGATCCCCTCACAAATCGTAATCCAAATGGTGGTCGCGTTCTGATGGGTCCTTACCACAAAAAAGCTGAGGATTGTGCTTCACCAGAATTCCCTTAGCGACAAAACGTCAACGGACGTCTAGCGAAGTCGACTATCCCGCAATCAAGTTACCCCAGAACACTAGTGGCTACACCGACAATGGTTAAAATCGGGAAGGAGAAATTCAATGGAAAAATACGCTAGTCTGGAGATTCGAGACCACGTTGCCGAAATTCGGCTGCAAAGGGCGTCAAAACGAAATGCGCTCAAACGGGATTTCATTGAGCAGCTTACGGAATCGGTCGACCGAGTCACAACCAACGCAAACATTCGGGTCCTGCTCATTTCCGCCGAAGGAACAGTGTTCTGCGCTGGAATGGACTTGGGAGAGATGCAACAGCGAGCTACTTCGAACGATGGAAAGCAGCAGTGGCGGAAAGACTCTGAAGTTTACGCAGAATTGTTATCCAAACTTTTTTATCTCGACATCCCAACAGTAGTGAAACTTCAGGGTCCTGTCTTAGCTGGCGGAGTTGGTTTGGTTCTGGCGTGTGACTTTATCATCGCCAGTGAAACGGCATTTTTCATGTTGCCCGAACCCATGCGAGGAATTACCGCTGCCATGGTAACACCATTTTTGGTCTATCGGGCCGGTGGTGGATCCGCCACTCATTTGTTATTAAGTGGAGAACGCCTTTCGGCTGTCGATAGTCGAACTGTAGGCCTTAGCCACGACGTTGTCGAAGAAACCCAATTGGATTCCAGAGTGGATTCACTTATCGCATCAATCCTGACCGGTTCGCGTTCAGCCTTAGCGATCACCAAAAAACATGTTCAAAACTGCGTCCCTTTAGATTTAAAACAACACCTACAAAATTCAATCAATATTTCGGCGGAAGCCCGCGAGACCCAAGATGCTCGCGAAGGCTTGTCCGCATTTCTTGAAAAACGAAAACCGAATTGGCAACCGGAGTAAAAACCCCCATGAGAACCATTGATCTTTCCGGAAAGACCGCTGTCGTCACCGGAGCAGGGCAGGGCATTGGTAAAGCGACTGCTCAATCGTTAATTGGTGCAGGCGCAAACGTCGCCATCAATTTCTTCGAAGATGCCGAGGGTAACAATCGGAAAATAGCCGAAGCAACCGCCAGCGAGCTTGGCGAAAATTCGATGGTCGTTCCAGCCGATGTGCGGGACAAAGGCCAACTGGACACAATGTATCAGTCGGTCGTCGAAAAATTCGGTGGCTTGGATATCGTGGTCAATAACGCTGGTATTCTTCGTGACCGCAGCGCAAAAAAAATGAGTGAGTCGGAATGGTCCGATGTCATCGACACAAATTTGACCGGCGTATTTAAATCCTGCCAGGCAGCGATCAATCACCTGAATTCTAATGGGACTCTGATCAACGTGGCGTCGTTATCCGCGGTAATGGGATTTTTTGGCCAGGCAAATTATGCTTCCGCCAAAGCCGGGGTGGTCACGCTCACAAAAGTACTCAGTAAAGAATTGGCAAGGTCTGGAATTCGAGTCAACGCGATCGCGCCTGGAGTTGTCGATACAGAAATGGGAAAATCAATCCCTGAAGAAAATCGTAAGGTCATGTTGGCTAATGTTCCGCTGGGAAGATTCGCCGAACCTCAGGAAATTGGCGACGTCATCCTGTTTTTGGCGAGTGACCTGTCGTCGTACATGACCGGCCAAACTCTCCACGTCAACGGAGGCTGGTGGGCCTAATCCGGCTGATGGTACGGTTTCAGATGCCCCAAAAAAGTCGTTGGATTCCTGCTGCCTTCTTGCAAAAATGCACAAAGAACCGACGTTGGCTCGTCGTTGTAAAATCCCTAGACTTCCAAACTGGATTTATGTCTTTGGGACTTTAGGATGCGCCAAACTCTGCTCCATATTTTGCTGATCTCGGTAGTATCGGGATTGATCTTTTTCGTAAATCTCGGGCAAAGCCAGCTTTGGGATCGCGACGAACCTCGCAACGCAGGGTGTGCGGTTGAAATGTTGGAACGGGGCGATTGGGTCGTCCCCATGTTCAATGACCAATTACGCCATCAAAAACCGGTACTTCTTTATTGGTTGATGATCGCGTCCTATTCGGTTTTCGGGATCAGCGAGTTTTCCGCTCGATTCCCTTCGGCACTGTTGGCGTTTGGGTCGGCAGTTTCAACCTATATCATTTCCAGAACTCTCGTTTCTAAACGAGTGGCTTTGATTGCGTCGATCGCTCTTTGTTCAAGCTTGATGTTTGATGTTGCGGCACGTGCGGCGACGCCAGATTCGGTTCTGATTTTCTGCACGACGGGTGCTTTGATGTTCTACGTCTTGGGAACGATGGGTCGCCACCGCAAAGGCTTTAGCCATCCAAACCTGTGGTTTCCGTCTGAACTCATATGGCTAGTTCCGATGTTTTCCATGATGGGTTTAGCAGTTTTGGCGAAGGGGCCCATCGGCATGCTCGCTCCGATGGCAATTATCGGGATGTTCATGCTGATCCAAAGATTGCCTGAAAGTTCACCTGAGCAAAACGAACAAACAAATTTCTCAGGCTCACAATTTTTGCATTGGTTGGTCAAGCTCAGAAACGTCGTTTGCGGAACGCTGAAGCCTTTTCATCCCGTTCATTTCGGAAAAGTGTTTTGGTCGATGCGTCCGATCATGGGAACCGCCATTGTCCTTGTAGTAGCAGCCCCTTGGTACTGGTGGGTCGACGTCCGCACCGAAGGTGATTTTACTCAACTTTTTTTGGTCGGGGAAAATTTCGGTAGGGCAACTTCCGTGATGGAAAACCATCAAGGCGGACTCTGGTTTTATCCGGTCACTTTACTGGTTGGATTTTTTCCATGGTCGGTATTTTGGTGGCCGGTTGCCCTGGATCTGTTCGGTCGCAATCGACCAACAACTCAACGCACGGCTCAAATTTTCTGCCTCTGTTGGATCGGCGTTGTCGTTGCTGGATTTTCACTGGCACAAACGAAATTACCCAGTTACGTGACTCCATGCTACCCGGCACTTGCCATCCTGACCGCAATTTATGTCGTTGACTTTGCCCGGCAACTCGACGGAATTTCACAAGGATGGTTTCGCGTCGCGGCGGCCGCTCTCGTGTTTTCAGGACTGTTGATTGGTTTGGGATTCTATTTTGGAGCAACTCAATGGATGCCAAATCAAGCTTGGCTGGCATGGGTCGGTTTAATTCCGATCCTAACCGGTTCGTTGTTGTTGTGGTTGCAGTCAACCCAAGCAACTGAAAGACTCGATTCCATCTTTGCCGTAGGCGCCGTGCTATTTTGTGCAGTGCTCTTCGGTTTCGGTCCCTCCTCGATCGACCGCGAGCAAAGAAGCGATCAAGTTTTATCTCAGGTAAGAGGACGGCAGAATTCCCCGATTGGTTCATTTGGATGCATCGAATCGAGTTGGGTTTTTTATGCCCAACGTCCCATTTGGGAAATTCACCCTTCAGCAGAAGGATACCTGATTTCGCCCCAGCGAAAATTCTGGCAAAAAAAACCAGAAATTTCACTGGAACAGTTCATTCAACAAAATCCAACGAGCCTGTTTTTGACCACCGACGAATTCCTTGGCGATCTGCAAAATAGGCTTCCTAAAGAATATCAAATCATTGCAGAAACCGAGTACTTTTTGAAACCAGATCGAAAGATCTATCTGGTTGGAGTTCCCGAGTCTCGGACAGCGGATAAGAATTCAAACTTCGAGTTGCGCTAAAGTCGAATCGGATCACGGTTGCCAGGATTCGGACATCCGCCCTCTGAGCGACGAACAACGGAATCACTAGCTTGAGCGTTGTGGTTGAAAAGCGGAAACTTTGCTACCGCGATGCAGCAACGCGGCGTTATGAACTACTTAAATTTGGGTGTGCTTGGTGCCACTGAATTAAAAGTATTCAATTCCCACCTTACACCAAAATCGGTACTAACTTGATTGAATCGTGCCGACGAGGTCGTCGTCAATGACTCGATATATTTCGGTTCAATGTCAGCCTGTCCCCAGTCAGTTTTCAATTCGATCGCATTCATGACAGGGATGCCGGTAATGGAGTCTCCGTTATTTAAAACCACAACGCAAGAATCACGATTGTCGATTCGAAAACGAATGCCGACAATCTGTTCAACAGGAATTGAAACTTTGCCAAACTTGGTCGACAAATCTACCTGATTCAACTCGTCGACTAAGCCGGACAGAATCTTGCCGCTGCTAAGCCGAACGAAGTACATCCCTTCGGTTTGCCCACCATCATTCATGACAGGAGACGGCGGAGTCGTTGTTGTGGGCACCTTCTGACTGGGAGCATTGTAAACCAAAAGGATCTGAGAAAAATTCTGACTAGTTTCGGGCACGGCGACCCGAATCGGTTGTTTCCGAATTTGATTGATCGCCTGTTCATCAAGAGCGATTTCTGCGTAGTCCCCTTTGACCTGCAGACTCAATCCCGCCATGTCGATTGGATCAGTATCCAAGTCTGAAAATCGAATTTCGACGATGCTGATTTTGGCCTGGTAACCTTCAGGGATGGACGATCGCAAACTACCAAAGTCCTTAAAGCTATCAATCAAGTCTTCGTTCAGTCTTAACACAAACACGGTGCCCTGCTGAGCGTAGGCATTAGAAGTCACGAAAAGACAAAGAATGGCAATTACAAGTTTGAATGACAAACAAATCGGTTTCATTTTTTCTCCAGTAATCTTTGTCTCGAAAACATGTAGACGTCGTCGTGATGTTGTGGACGGTTTCGAGATTTTAAAGATTTCCAAAATTAGCAAGTCGTTAGTGGATATTGGGTAAAACTATTGAGTTGGTGGGAAACTGCCCCACGTCGAATTTCCAAGGTAATTTCCGTTCGTCGATTCTTGGAGAACCCTCGTGTTCTCCAATGGAATCGAAAGGGGC
>JBCCSJ010000218.1:0-10121 GCA_039200505.1 Planctomycetota bacterium
CAACACTCGGCCCGTTGATCGTCAATCCATAAAAACTGGAAAGGTCATCGTGGTGAATGCCATTGCTGGTTCCGATAACAACTCCACCATCAAGGATCCAGTTGTCAATCGCATTTAATTCGGCAATCGACCATTCACCGTCGGGGACGTAGCCATTGAACAGGATGTCACCTTGATTGAGATAACTCGCGTCGATGATGGGACGACTTTCAACCACTGAAATACCGGTCGAGATGGTTCCTGCTGGTCCAAAATTGTTGGGATTGGACAAAATTTCGTCTGCTGCAAAAAGCCCTCCGCCGGACAGCGTCAGAGTCGTCGGTTCTCCAGCAAGAACGCTTACTGTACGCTTGCCATCGTTGACATAAAAATCAAACGAACTGTAGTTTATGCCGTTTTCATTCACCGTTGGCGTGAATGTTAAAAATCCTGAATCGATATCTGTTCTGCTTACCTGATCGCCTGTAGAAAGCGGCGATCCATTCAGTTCAAGTGTCCCTCGAAGTGGTAACTGGTTGATCGTGATCGAGTTTATCTGACCTGTCGGAATTCCAGTAAAGTTAAAATCGGAAACACTGAATTGGTAGGCGACGTCCTCATCGGTTGTAATATTTCGTTCTTCACTCGTTCCCACATAAACATGAACAGTTGAAACGGAAGTATCTTGACCACCGTTTGCTGTTCCATCGCCATCGTTCACCGTTACTTCAATGGTACGAGCACCGTCATTCATGCTGGTCGAGTCAAACGTGAAAGCGCTGATTAATGTCTCAACAGTCGAAGTGTTTGCATTGCTATTAAACAAAATGGTAAACGTAGAATTGGAGGTGCCGGACAGGGCTCCGATGGCGATGCCGGAGACTTCCACAACGGATCCGTCTATAAAACCAGAAACAAGTCTGACGCTCCCACTGGTATCAATCCGGAGCTGATCGTTTGTATCAAAATCGAGTCCTGCTAAACGGATAAAGCCGAGATCAAAATTTGCAGCGGATTCCGGATCACTGACCACCGCGGGGGGGCCTGAATCGATTGCTATCGGTGTGCCATCGTTGACTGCAAAAACTGATTCCCCGCCCAGTCCAGTCACAATCGGACCGTCGTTGATCGAATGGATCGAAATCGTTTCGCCAGCAACCGCCGCTGCCCCATCTCCATCGGATAATGAGATTTGAAAAGTTCTCGGGCCTAAACTGGAGTTACGCAAATTCTGGTAAGAGATCGCCTGAATGGTACTCTCAACCGCCACCAAATCAGCATTGGCATTGAATAGAATTACCAGGGGATCTGCCCCGTTGCCGCCCGAAACCGATCCAATTTCCGTCCCGGAATAAAAGACCTGATTTCCGACTCGATTGACCTGACCTGGGCCATTCCCGACGGCAAAAATTCCTAGTCGGTCATCAACGTCTGTGGCAGGGGAAAAGCTTACTGACAGCAAGCCGCCATCCAAGTTAGCCGAATCGATGTCGCTCAATGAAGCTGTTGGGGCGATTGGTATCGACGACGCATTTTCGTTGTAAATCACTGGCCCAGAAAGTCCAAGGATAGGGGCATCATTGATCGCTACAACTTCAACAGTGGCCGATTCCTGCGTTGAACTAAACGCAGTCGTCCCACCACGATGAGTGACATCGGCACCGGTTTGGCCGTCGCTGCCGGAACTTTGATCCCAGGCGTAAAATAGGATTTCACCGCCGTTGCCTTCGAAATTTGGATGAGGAACGAACCGGATGGAAGCGTCCTGGTTGAGTAAAACTGCATTGTTGACGGCAACAGTTCCGAAATCATTCCAAACAATGGATCCGGCGAGTTGATACTGCCAGGTCCCGTTGGAGTTGTCGACAGAAAATATTGCAATTCCTTCGGCCGTATCGTCAACATCGGCAATCGGATCGCTAGAATCGCTCGCCAGGATATCCGCAATCGTATCTCCGGCAGGATTGGTTTCGTCCTCGGCGACACTGGTAAGACTCAAGTCTCCGCTATTGTCTAGCGTCGGGGCATTGTTCAACGGATTAATCGTAATTGTAATCGTATCTGTAGCTGAAAGCGCGTCGGGTCCACCCGATATATCGTCGCTAAAACTCCATTGCAGTGTGACGCTTCCGGGCGGATCTTGATTCGTATTTTGATAGCCCAGCGAGCTTACGATCTCGTTGATTTCATCATTGGTGACGCCGTCATCGAATTCAAGACTCAAAACTCCACCGGTTTGAGTTACTGTTCCTTTGACAACATTAGCAAGTTTCACAACGCCGGAATCAAAATCTAAATTGCCAGTCGCATTAAAAATGTCTTCTGAATTAGGTCCACCGATTCGTTGAATCGTAAGGCCCGATCCCCCGAAGTTATCGCGGGTGCTCAATTCAGGATCATAAACTTCCACGTCGGAATCGATGAGAATCGAAATTCCACCTTCATTGAAGATAAGTGACTCGTCGAGTGTCGTTTCTGCTCCAAATTCTCGATTCAATGATCCATCGTTGGTATCAATTGACGCTATCAAGGCGTTTGTGACAGTCGAATTTTTAAAACCGGCTGCGATTATGTCCTGAGTGCAGATTGCGATCGCTTGAAAACTGTTTTCGTTGGATCCAGCAGCCACGAAGAGTGAGCCTCCTGTTCCAAAAGTGTGATCTATTGTTCCGTCAGATTCCAATCGAACGACAACCGCTTCCGATTTGGAATCGGTATCGCCTAATAGAATGAGCTTGCCATCTGCCTGAATCGTAAAATCTCGCAGTTCATCTGTGGTGGAACCAAGGTCGACAATCGCAAAACCGGTTCCTCCTCCGAATGAGGTGTTCAGGTTCCCATCGCTGTCGTATTTGGCCACGATGAAATCGCTATCGGATCCATTGGTTACAGTGCCGGCAACGAACAACGACCCATCGGAATGTCCGATCACTTTTTCAGCAACCGCACTGGAATAGCCCGGAAAAGTTGCAATGACCTGTCCAGATACGCCAAATGTTGGATCAAAACTTCCGCTGGCGACACGACCGACAAACCACTGGCTGATTCCGGAACCGGCGTTATAGGATTGTCCCGCAACCAGCAATTTCCCATCGTTCTGTTCGAATGTCGACAGCACCGATTCGGTTTGACCTAAACCAACAATAAAATAACTGCCGGGAGAGCCTGAGTCGATGTTGCCGAAAGAGTCGAGTCGAATCAGAAGGCCCGAATCATCGGCAGCACCACCAATCAGGATTTTTCCATCATCCAGTAGTTCGAGACTTTCGACGACAAGATTATTTGCGTTATCAATCATTTCAACGCCGTCGCCGCCTCCGAAACTTGTATCGTAAGAGCCATCGGTGTTCAGGCGTACGACCACAATGTCATTGTTGGCATTTTGAACCGTACCAGCCAACACGATTTTTCCATCTGATTGGATCGACAATTGACTTGGGATTTCGACCGTCGAACCAATATCGAGCGTACGGATTCCTCCGGTTCCAAATGTCGGATCCAAAGACCCATCGGCGTTGAAACGATAGACCACCAGATCCTGGTCTCCTGCACTGGTTGCGTTCCCAAGAGCGACAATTTTTCCGTCAGCCTGAATCGTCGTGTCTACTATGTTGTTGGGAACAGATCCTCCAACATCCTGAATAAGGTAACCCAACGAAGTATCGAAACTTGGCGCTTGATTCGATTGGATGGAAAATTCAACGGTTTGGGTGGTTTTACCGGCATCTTGAGATAGCGCTACGATTTCGTCATGACCTAGTGCCCGATCATAAACTCGGGCATCATCCAGCATGCCATCAAAAAGAAACCCACCTGCGGCGTGTCGTCCCAACGTTGAAACATCGCCAGATGTGTAAGAAATGGCCTCGGTATGGTAAGCCTGGGAAATGAGTTGCCCGTCAAGGAAAATCTTTTGGGTTTGATTAGTTCCGTCGATCGTTAGCGCTACATGGTGCCAGCCAGTACCTGCAATGAATGATCCGGTGTCCATCGTCTTGAATCCGGATGAACTTTGGTAAGCCGCATGGAGGCCGCCGGATGAACTGGTATAGTCTGCACGAAGAACGACATCGTTACCCAGGCTAAAGATTTCACCATTGGAAGCACCAGCATTCAAATTGACCCAAGCGGAAAGCGTCAGGTTTTGCGGTTCGTCAAATAGATCTGGAAGTTCAACGTAAGACGCGCTGCCGTCGAGACGGACGACACGACCGCGAACTGGATCATTGATGACGATCGCACCATTTTCGAGAGTGCCATCTTGAGCGGCACCCCGACTGGAATCACTGGCATCGCTTTTTTCAAAATCGTAATGCCCCTGCAAATTTCCAAGCGTAGCTTCAACAATGACTTCGTCGGTTCCAGAATATCCCGGCGTTGGAGTATAGATCAGGCCGTCAATTGCTGAATTTAAGTCTGCCTCCAGGCCTTCGATCGTAATCTGGTCACTGCCGTCGGCCCCGGCGATGACGGTTACGTTTAGATTGGAGCCAAGATTCAGGATTCCGTTCTCTACAGAAAGATCCAGTTGCAAAATTGCGTCACCGGGAAATTGGTCACTTATCAGGATCTGACTTCCAGTTCCTAGCGAAAACTTAAAAGTTTCCCTTGCGGCAAGACTTTGGTTATTCGGAACCTCAACGGTTAATTCAGAAGCTTGATCATTGATCGCGATTGAAAACGTTTCGTTGTAAGAGTTGCCGAACGCATCGGTCACTTCAACCACGATATCGTGCGAATGATTCTCTTCAAAATCCAGCGATGATTCATCGGCTACGGTGACTTCGCCCGTATTCGAATCGATTTGGAATCGTCCTCCTGCGCTATCGGAAAGCTGGTAGCTAACATTTGAAATGACTTCGTTGGCGTCCCACTGAATGACGTAGGAGCGCAAGAGCGATCCGTCCAGGTCATTCCAGCCTCCGTCGGGAAACCTTAGAACGAGATGGTTTTCGGTGGTACCACCATTGGGTTCTGGGGCATTAAAATTGCTGTAGGCCGTCGGCGTTCCTCCTGCTCCCCCTGTCCATAGTTGGATGCCATCTCCGGAGTCGGTTTGCCAAAACCATTCTCCTTCGGTCGTTGTGTCTGTACCGTTAAGCCATATTCCAATTTCAAGTTGATGAGCGTAATTCAGGAGGATATTGTTTTCATGAGCCGAATTGATGGTAACAAGATTACCGCCGATTCCATTGATCAGTTGGGACTTTGCGTCGGATAAGGCATCGAACCAGTTTTGAGTCAAACTGGCAGTCCGATAGAACTTGCCGGTTGTGGCGTCGAAGTCGAGGTCTGGATTTTCTGCTAAAACACTGCTGATCGATGGATTAAGTTCGACGATTCGAATCTCTGAAATCACAGCCTCATCAAATGACTGAAATCTTAAATCCGTCGAATTTCCATCCGCGATAAAAGTGAAAGTTTGGGTGGTCCAAAAAGGGTTGGCCGGGTTGAACGTGTCTGGTTCAAAAACTTGAAAGCTTTCTTCGGTACCTGAGGCAGTTACCGAAACGTTTCGAACTGGGCCTCCATTTGAGAAGTCTCCTGTCATTAAAAAACTGACTTGATAGGTTTTGCCAGATTCTGTGCTTAAATTCTGGAGTAAAATTCCCTCTCCGCCGTCACCGATTTGTACTGGAATGCCGCCGGAGACCGCTGGTCCGATGTATCCGCCAAGTGTTTCTACGGTACCGCTTTCAACAGACCAGGATCCTAGCGTCGAGCCCGCTGGAAAAGACTGGGGAGAAGCATCTGAAGCACCATCGGTAAATAAAGGATCGGAGCCTAACTCAGCAAAACCTACTTGAGCTGTACGAATAAAACCTACCGTGGTTCCGTTCGTCGCGTTTTCATCAACTTCCAGAGAATCATTTACCAACGATGGAGTAAATGATGGATTGGTCAAAGAACCTTGAGCTAAATCATTGCCACCGACGACGTCGGTAATCTTGCCAGAACTATCAAATTCTGTCATTTGCCAGTTTGCAATCAAACCGCTAGGAATCGCGTCCGCATCTAGGTGAAAACCCGAGTTGGTCCGTATTTCATCGACTGAACGGACATCGTCCCAAATGCGAATATCGTAATAGGTCCCTCGAAAAATATTGTCGGGCGAAAATCCACCGGCAAGCGAAGTTTGATGTTGTCCGAGAACGACTTGACCTGTTGACGCATCTCCTTGAATCGTACGTCCAATCGCAAATCCATTGTCGGCGAAGACCAATTGCCCGTCGACATAAACTTGCCATTGTCCAGTCAAATTTTCCCAACTGACAGCCAGGGAGTGCTTGTCTCCATCGAGCAATAGTTCGGTGAAATCGACGCCGGTAGTCGTTGCTGTGAGACCATCCAATTCAAAGGAAAGGTTGCCGAACCCTCCAGACTTTTCAAGTTGAATCGCCAGATCATTTCCAGTGGGCGATGTTGCAGAGTAAGAAAACAAAGATTGGTCATCTTTAGATTTTGCTAAAAAATCAATTTCGAGTGTCAATTCATTAAGGCCACCCAGCACGTTACCAATATCGCCCGGGCTACCAGTGCTTTGTACGGTTAAATAGGCATTGTTGCCCCCATCGTGATTCAAACTAACGCCGGCGGACAAATCTGACACATGGGCTGCGGAATAAACATCATTGATTTGGACGGTTAAGGTTTGTTGAATTACTTCCCCGTCAATATCTTCTATTTCTATGACGATTGAGTGGTTTGAAAGTGAGTCAGCATCAAGCTTCAGACTGTCTGCGATACTTAGATCACCTGATTCTGAATCGATTGCGAACGCGCCTGGAACCGATTGGGAAATGATGCTGAAAGTCAAGTTTTGTGGATTGGTCGAAAGACTTCCAAGCACCAGATCGGCGTCGAATTCAATTAGCGACTTTTGGAGTGAATTTCCATTGACTGCTTGCCACGAATTGGTCACGGCATCAAACAACAGAAAGTCCTCGTTTCCGGTGACATTGAATGGACCACCAGATCCCCAGTTGGCAAAAGAATCACCAACTCGGTCCCCCTGGTTATCGCCAAACCAGAATGTGTTTTCGGATCCCGCATCTTGCCAATTCCAAGTCCCCTCAGAATCGGAATCGGATCCGCCTAAATACACTTTGGATGCACTGTAAAAATTTAAAATGTCGGTGACAAATTTGTTTTCAAGGGCACTATTGATTTGGGCAAGTTGGCCAGAAATACCTTGCAGTGTTGAAATATTGGCATTGTTTTGGGCTGCATTCCAGTTCTGATTAACCGTGACAAACTGATAAAACTTCCCGGTTTCTTCGGCATAGAATAAGTCAGAATGGCTTGACAGGATATTTTCGATAGCTGATTCTCGTTCCGAATCGATCCCCTTTAGATGGGCAACGACGGTGCCGTTAGCCTGTTTTTCGGTGGCTTCGATGGTCAATTTTGGTTCACTGTTAATGAACCCTGCATCGGTTGAGAAGTCGACTGTCAAACGATTTCCGTCGACCGAGTTTTCGATCCTGTGATCGATCGTCAAACTATCGAAGTTCCAATTCGCAATCAGCCCAACTTCGTCATAGGGTGTATCACTTCGATAGGATGACTGAAATTCTGCTGGAGATCGAATCTCATTGAATACTCGAATATCTTTTATGGTTCCTTTAAAAGCTTGATTCGGATCGAAGGAACCCTGTCCCGCATCTTGACTTTGACCGAAAACAAAACTGTCACCCGTCAGATTTTGAGAACTGCCGTTGACGGTTTCTACCAATTCTCCATCCAGGTAAAACTGGATAAGCCCGGTGGCTGCATCAAATGTAAATCCGACACTGTGGTCGCGACCGTCAAATAGCTGACCAAAGGTTAAACTTGTCGAGTCGCCTGAGAAACTGAGCGATCCATCGGAGTTGATTTTGAAATAAGTAGCATCAGTACCCGACCGGTTCGAGAATAAGGTAGATGCAATTCCTGTATTTTGCAGGTCGGATACCTGAAATTCCATTGTTAACTGGAGGGTCGTGTAAAACGACGGATCGTCAACATCAAGAAAAAGGTTGTCGCCGCCGTCAGTATTGATTCCAAGCCCACCCTGCGAAGTTTCAAAAACGTGGCCTAGTAAATAACCGGATTCCCGGAAGTCTAATTCGGACCCCCCAATATGATCGATCAAATCATTGGTTGGATCGTCCACGTCGCCGTTGGGGTCGGAGTAAGTTGGACCAGCCAGTCCAGAGAGCCCTGCTTCGATTCGGTCGGATAAACCATCGTTGTCGCTATCGGTATCCAGATAGTCGTAATTGCCGTCGAGATCGCTGTCGACCGGCAATAATCCTCCCGCCGGTAATCCGCTGTAGGCTGTGTCAACGCCATCACCATCGACACCGTTATTTGGGGCTAGGTAACCAGCCGATAATTGGGCTTCAATATTGTCGGCGATTCCATCGTTGTCACTGTCGAGGTCGACGCTATTGGCTAGTCCGTCATTATCAAAGTCATCATTGGTTTCAACGGAATCGAGGATGCCATCATTGTCGTCATCCAGGTCGGAGTTGTCGGCCTCTCCATCATTATCTGTGTCAATAAAAGACAGATTAATCAGTTCGTTGATGTCTGAATTTCCGAGTGACCGCTGATAGATTCGCAAGTCGTCGATGGACCCGTCAAAACCGCCAAAAGGAGCACCCGAGTTCCCGCCAATTTTAAATAACTCATTGCTATTAACGGAACCGGAATATCCTCCTGAAATCACCGATGTCCCGTCAATGAGCATTTCAATAGTATTGCCAGTTCTTACCACCGTTGTGTGATGCCACATGTTGTCCGCAAATCCACCGCTACCAATTGTGGTGGTACCGCCTGCGGTGAACAATAAATTTCCGGTGTCGGTCAATTGAAACTCAAATCCATCGGTTCCATTGGTTTGACCAAGAATTTGAGTGGTTACAGTGGGAGTTTGAGTTTTGAACCAAAAGGCAATAGAAAAATCATCGGTCCCAAAATCAACCGCTGGAGTATCGGCAATGATGACTTCAACATTGGAAGCAATCGGATCATTGGAAAAGTCGAGTGACGAATTTCCAACAATCGAGTCCTCCGTCCGAGCCCCCGAGTCATTTAGCACGCCATGATTCGAATTCCCCGATGTGTCGATGACGACCAAGGACGGGCTAGAATCGAAATTGTAATGAGCGACAAGGTCCGACGTGATGTCCAGTGTCGATTGATAAGTTGCTTTAAGGTCAGAGGAAAAAATCTGCTGGGCAGTCACTAGCCCCGTGGTAACTTCGAAAATCCAGTCCCCACCTTTTTCCTGATTGCCGGTCAGATCATTGCTGGCAGCTACATCCAGAGATGTCGAGTCACTAAATTGAGTTATAAATTCAATGCCTTCTGAACCGGCACCAACGTCGCAGCCATAAAACAAAACGTCTGCGGTTTCGGATAGTCCGTAAGCCCAATTTTCAAGATAAGACGTGTAACCGGCGAGGTTTTCTGTATTGATTCGGGCGTTCCCTAAATGAACCTCACCTTCACGACCATGAGAAACAATGTGGACTGCCTCGTAACGCGATTCTACCTCCAGCGCATTGGTGATCGCGACGATACCATCGGTCAGTTTGTCGATCATCAATAGATCAAATTCAAGATTCCCGTACTGAGATTCAAGATCGCTTACGAAGATTTCAAAGTCATTGATGTTTTGGTCAATGACCACGAGATGCCGATCTAAATTATCGGCTGAAAAACTAGAGTTTTGGAATCGGTCAAGCTTCGACTCGTCCAATCCTGTGAACACCTCAGTCGAATCGATGGCAGGGGATTCAAAAAATAGTTCGGTGGGATCGTTTTGGACATCCACCGATTCGATTGCCTCTAAATCGACGATCGCAGCCGCAATCGGTGAGGCGTCATAAAGGACTCGCGGTTCCAGATGAACTAAATTTGGAACTTTGTCTGACTGCGCATCGCGATCCCAAAACGACACACAAGTGTCAAGAAAGTAGGAAAAATATTGGGATGGTCGCATAAACGAGGCCTGCAAGTATAGATTACGCACAAGCGTAGCTCTCACCAAAATTGGCAACCCTCGTGGCTCGACAAAAATTTGAACATTTGCCGCGATTTTTACCCTGTGGAAGGAATTCGGTTTATCAAACCGGTGCCAATCGACTGGTAAA
>JBCCSJ010000219.1:0-10112 GCA_039200505.1 Planctomycetota bacterium
AAGGATTTGAAGTTGGCGAAGTTCCTGGGGCCTGTTTTTGTTGTAAATTCGATGATCTGATTGATACCGTCGGATCCTTGTCCAACGAAAAAGTTCCCGACATCGTCATTGCCGAACCGGTTGGAAGTTGCACCGATCTGGTAGCTACCGTTGTTCAACCGATGCGAGAAATATTTGGTGACCGATTCGAGATGGGCCCACTGGTCGTCCTGCTGAAACCAACCCACGGGAAAAAAATTCTTGCAGAACAGCAGGGAAGGGGATTCTCACCCAAAGCAGAATACATCTTTTTGAAACAGCTCGAAGAAGCCGATTCAATCGCCGTCAATAAAATTGATCGCCTGCCCGAACAGGAACAAGCCGAATTGATTGAACTTATTCGAAAAAAGTTTGACGTTCCGACATTTGGAATCAGTGCCAAAACAGGACAAGGTTTTGAAAAGTTGATCGAAGCAACCCATCAGGAACCCAAGGTTCGAAATGCCATGATGGACATCGACTACGAAGTGTATGCCGAAGGTGAAGCGGAATTAGGCTGGCTCAATTGTCAAGTTAAAGCCGAATCAGAATTAAAAATGCAGCTTGATGAGCTGGTTTTGGATTTGGTTCAAAACATCGGTTCGCGTCTTGTTGAACAAGGCTGCGAAATAGCCCATTTAAAAGTACTCGGTCAGACATTGACCGATTCGGCAGTAGCCAACATGGTCAGCTCTTCTTCGGATGCAGAATTGAGTTTGGCTAGTGAGATTAAAACCAGTCAGGCAGATTTACTGGTCAACGCCAGAGTCGCTGCCAACCCCGAACAATTGGAAAGCGTAGTCGTCGAAGTCGCCAACCAACTTTCGACAAAATTTAATGCCAAATTGACCGTCGGAAATTTGCAAAGTTTTCGACCGTCTAAACCCGAACCGACTCATCGAGCGACTTGAGTCGAGTTAAACGGCATTTTTGGTGATGAAACACCCCCAATTTTGTTGTTGTTTGGATTGACATTGAACCAGACCAAGAATTTCGATACGTAACCTTATGTTTTCGAAATTCTTGTCTGGCAACCCATGCATCCCACCGACCACTCGATCCCCTACTCTCAAAAATTGAGTCGGCTTTTGCCCGCTCAACTGGGATTGATAGTGGTTTTATTGAGTTTGACTGGTTGCGGACCGTTCTTGAACCGATTCCGATCGATGGGTGATCGGATCATTCCGCGGACCGCACTTTTGGCCTCTCTTGGGAACTCACCCAATGTCATCATCGACGAAGTCAAACACCACCATGGGATTGATTTTCTAAACCGAGTTGTTCGAACCATTCCATCTCCCTCGGAACGTACCCAGTTACTCCTGCGAAAATACGACTTGGCTCGGGTCTATGAGCAGGAACCCGACGAAGTCATTCAATGGTTAGAGCAATTAGTACAATCTTCGACCAGCATGGAAGAAGTCCACGCACTGGCCGAATTGGCTGAACTTCATGCAAACTGGTCCGCTGAGATGGGTGATTTAGAGCGGGCCAATCATCTTTATTCGATATCGCTGATCCATGCCTATCAATTCCTTTTTGATGGAGAATTCGATATCAATCGAAATGCCTACGACCCCCAATTCCGAAGCATTTGCGACATTTACAATCGTTCCCTCGAATCCATTTTGCGTACCGCATGTCAAAAAGAGCATATCCGCCCCGGCGAGACTTTTTCGGTGGGTTCCGCAGGTAATGGGATCGACTTTCAGATTCATATCGAGGGTCGATGGAGCAACCAAAAATTCGAAAAATTTGAATTAGTCAATGATTTCGAAGTTAGCGGTCTCGGCAATCATTATCAAACTTTTGGGCTAGGAGTTCCGCTGATTGCTGTTCACAACTCTGCTGAATCCGAATCAAAACAAAAAGACTTTTACCCACCCAATCTGACACTGGCAATGACCGCATTTGCCCATCTGGATCTGGGAACTCAAGGAGCTTCTGCTGCCGGCCGGACATCAGCCATTTTGAAGCTGTACGATCCGCTTGAAAAAACGGTAATCACCAACGGAGGCAAACGAGTCCCCTTGGAAAGCGACATTACAACGCCGATGGCTTATTCTTTGCGAAACCCATTGGTCAATCGTGATATCCTGGCGACGGCGAATCTGCTCGACGCTGAATTTGCGCCGGAACTCTTGGGAATGTTCATGATCGAACCTTACGACCCGGATAAAATCCCTGTCATTATGGTCCATGGGCTTTGGTCGAGCCCCATCACCTGGCTAAGAATGTTCAATGATTTAAGGGCCAATCGAGATCTGCGAAACAACTATCAATTTTGGTTTTACGCCTATCCTACCGGTCAGCCTTTCTGGACTTCCGCCCGTCAACTTCGGGAAGACTTGAAACAGATCAAACAAGAACTTGATCCGATGGGTGAATCGGTCGCTTTTGATCAACTGGTTCTTGTCGGACATAGCATGGGAGGTCTCGTTTCGCTACTTCAGGTGACCGAAAGTAATGATGACTTCTGGAATATCATTAGCCAACAACCAATCGAAGACTTAAAAGGCGATCCATCAGCTATCCAAAAACTTAGAGATACATTTTATTTTCATCCCAATCCATCCATCGACCGAGTGATTACCATTGCCACGCCATTTCAAGGAAGCGAGTTTGCAAATCCTGCGACTCAATGGGTAAGTCATCGCCTATTCACACTCCCTTCGATTGCCAAACAGGAATTCTCAGAGATTGCGAAATCAAATCGTGACATCATTCATTCCGATTGTCTGACGACAGCGACGAGTGTGGATGCATTGGCTGCAGACAATCCATTTTTCAAAGCGCTTGCACGAACCAGCCTTCCTGAATCGGTGGAATTGCACAATATTGTCGGTGATATCCCGGCACGAAATTTACTGGGGTTTGAAAACAAAAATGCCAAACAGGGTGGTGACGGGATCGTATCGTTATTAAGTTCTCGGTACCCAAACGCCGTCACTCAAATTGCGGTTTCCGCAGAACATCAGGAAGTTCATCAACACCCAGCAAGTATTTACGAAGTTAGTCGAATCCTGATCCAGAATCTTGAAAATCGGGATCGCGTTCGAGCTCGAGAAATACCTTCCGATCGCCCTCGCGTGGCGCCACCGATAACCACCGATCAGCGGAGCTATTACCTCCCACCGTCTGGCAGATCATCCTCCGAAAAAATTTATCACCGTTAAGAAACCCTACCACCGAAGTGGCATGTTGAAGTCCCGTAGCGTAGCCGAAATAATGATATCGGATCCACCACGTTCTTGTTCTCTTTGTGAATAAAAACGATGCATCTTCCCTCAGGGAGGAACTTTCCCGGTGAATTTCCATTTTATTCCATTCGATTGCCTTGGTTTGGCCCAAAATAATGTGCCAGTTCGAATCCGACGAATCGAGATATTGCCCAAGCCGAACTGCTTTTAACCTCGCGGTGTTTTTATGATGAAAGTCGCCGGCGTCCAAATGGACATCGAGTTTGCGGACTGCAAAAGTAACCTTGAAAAGATGAGAACCAAAGTCGCCGAGACTCGCTCAGCCGGTGCAGACCTTACCGTTTTTCCCGAATGCACAACGACTGGTTATTGCTATCGTTCGCTGGAAGAAGCGATGGCACAAGCCGAAACTCTGGAAGGCCCTTCGGTCAAAACGGTGATCGAAATTGCCTCGCAGTATGAGATGTTGATCGTGTTCGGTTTCCTCGAAAAAGAAGATGACAAAATTTTTAACTCACTGGCCTTAATCGGTCCCGATGGAATTCGAGGAAGTTATCGAAAAGTGCACCTCCCCTTTCTTGGCGTAGATCGCTTTACAACGGCAGGTAATTGCCTGACCGATGTGTTTGATGTTGGCGACGCAAAAATTGGAATGAACATTTGCTACGACAGTTCGTTTCCAGAAGCCGCTCGAAGTTTGGCCATTAGTGGAGCTGACATTATCTGTCTACCAACAAATTGGCCACCCACTTCAGGATTAACAGCCGACGTGATTCCCAATGCGAGAGCCCTCGAAAATCACGTTTTTTTCATGGCGATCAATCGAGTTGGATCCGAAAGAGGTTTTGAATTCATCGGCAAAAGCAAAATTTGCGACCCGAGAGGTTCCAGTTTAGTGTTTGCAAACCACAACTCCGAAGAAATCCTTTATGCGGATATCAACCCCAGCCTGGCACGCCAAAAGCACTTGGTCAGCATTCCTGGCGAACACGAAGTCCACCGGATGAAAGACCGCCAACCGGCAACCTATCATGGGATCACACGGCCCAAATCGTGACGTTTCGCGTTGGAAATTGAGTCAAAAACGGAATCCCTATCGTCAACAAACCTTAATATTTCAACTGGTAACGACAGATAATCTCGGAAGTTACAATAACGATCTAGACATGAAAGAGAAAAGGTTGATTGATGATGCTGGTGCGAGTTCTAGTTTTTGCTTGGGTCGCTGCGTGGTTCCCTGCATTGGTTTGGGGGCAACAGAAACAGGACTTTCTTGCCAAGTTGCAAAAGCGAGCCATTGAATTGAATCAGGCGGATTGGATGCACTGGGGAACCCGACCGGGCGTTTATTCCGGGCACACTTCACATTCCAACCGACTAATTCCAGTTTACACCTGGGGAATCACCCTCGATTCGATCCAAGGCTCCAAAAGCATTTATCGCGACGCCGAACGATTGAAGTCGACCTACGGCTTCGTCCCCAAGCAAACATTGAATCCGGATGCCGAATATTTTGATCAAACCCAGCTTTATCACCTTCAAAAACAGGCTTTTGCAGCAGGGAAAAAGAACATCATTCTATTCGTTTTTGATGGAATGGATTGGGAAACCACTCGGGCAGCAGCGATCTATAAAACCAAGTCGGTCGGATTCACTCAGGGTAAAGGTCTCGGATTAAGTTTTCTGGATTATCAGCCAGCCCACAGCCAAATCGATTACGGATACTGCGTGACGAGTCCTCATAACGGCAAAACCAAAACAGACGTCAACTCTCAGACAGTGGTTGGATTCGATAGCGAACGACTTGGAGGCTATTCTGCGAAACTTGGTGCGGAAACTCCCTGGTCGCATGTAGGGGACGAAAGGTATTTACTTGGAAAAAGGCCTGACGTTCCTCATCCGTACACCGATTCCGCGGCGTCGGCGACGTCCCTCAATTCAGGAATCAAGACTTATAACGATTCAATCAACGTAGATATCGAAGGCAACCATGTCATTCCCTTAGCCCACGAATTCCAAAAGGCCGGTAAGGCAATCGGCGTTGTCTCCAGTGTCCCGGTCTCTCATGCGACTCCGGCATGCGTGTACGCCAACAACGTCAAGCGATCTGATTATCAAGATATCACAAGAGATATGATCGGACTGAAATCTGCCGCTCATCGCGAAACTCCGTTGTCAGGCGTCGATGTTTTGATTGGTGGAGGTTGGGGTGTATTCAAAAAAGATGATCGCACCAGTCAGGGTATGAACTATGTCCCTGGAAACAAATACGCATCTGAAAAAGACATTCGAAAAATCGATACCCGTGCTGGGGGCAAATACACGGTTGTCGAGCGGACTGCAGGTAAATCCGGAGCAAAAATTTTGAAAGAAGCTGCCGAAACGGCAGTCCAAAACGGCACCCGACTTTTCGGGTTTTTTGGTGGGGAAGCGGGGCATCTTCCATATCAAACTGCCGATGGCAGATTTGACCCGGTTCCTGGAGTCAGTAGCCACGAAAAGTATTCGCCTGCTGACATTAGCGAAAACCCGACTCTTGCTGATTTTGCGGCAGCAGCGTTGAAGGTTCTGGGACAAAATGAGAATGGATTTTACTTGAGCATCGAAGCTGGCGATGTCGACTGGGCCAATCATAACAACAATGTGGATGACAGCATTGGTGCTGTGTTCAGCGGTGAAAAAGCTTTTGACACGATCGTTCAGTGGGTAGAAACCAACAGCGACTGGGACGAAACCTGCTTGATCCTAACGGCTGATCATGGACATTTCATGGTGATCGACCAACCTGAAGTCCTGGCAGGGATTCAAAAACCGGAAAGCGACGAAGTCTTTGCCCAGAAAATGGCCGCAAAACGTGCCGAAAAATTAGCAGCGATTGCCCGCAAGAATAAGAAACTTGATCAAAAAGCGATGGACGCTGGTGGCGTCGCTGACAACTTTCAGTCTTCTCATCCTTGCCGCAAAGCATTACGAGGAGATTGGCAATACGATTCCAATATCGCCTCTTGCACGGCGGATCCAGAACTTTTCAAAAAGTACAAAAATCATGGACCGATCTTGAGATACCCAGTCAAGTTTCAGGATGGAATGATCGAGTTCGAAGTGCAGGGTAAAGGTGTCAAAAAACTGGTCCTGACACTCAATGAAAAAGGACACGTGTTCCGCATGATTCATTTGGATGACAAATCCAGCCGAATCATTGGCTGGAGCGGCCCGTCGAAAACCACCGATAGTGAAACGATCGGTAAAAAAGACGTTCCTTCTGCAGCCAGTTTTTCTGACGATTGGGTGCCGGTAAAAATAGTCATTAAAGAGGATTCCGCGATTATTAACGCAGGGAAATATTACGAAATCGTGCGGCACGATTCCCTACGCCGCCCCAAAACAGAATTCACCTTAAGCTTCCACGAGGGCAAACTTCAAGTGCGAAACTTTCGACTGACGCCTTCTGTCCAATAGAAATGAGGCGATCTTTTTGTAGCCTCACTATCCATCCGCTACGCTGGTTCATTCGGCCTGTCTGTTCGCCCAGCAACCAACAAACGGGCACCTATCCTTGGGCAGGCTTTTCATGACGATTATGTAGATCTCTCGCCAACTAGCGGGGTAGATTCTGGTCCCTTGCGGACGCAGCGGGTTGGGATCTTTGCTGTTTTTGAGTTCTGGTCCCTTGCGGACGCAGCGGGTTGGGATCTTTGCTGTTTTTAAATTCTGGTCCCTCGCTGACGCAGCGGGTTGGGATCTTTTTTGTTTTGCGCGAGCCCGTCCACATTACAACCCGACTCGCTACAAAGGGATGAAATGAAACGATGGAATTTGGCCAGCGATTGGCCCGTGGATCTTCACTGATGCTCCGATACATCGGATTAAAATGCTCAATCAAATGTTATAAAAATGAAAAAATGGCCACCCCTACATTGGATTTGCACAAGGAATTCCATTCATCCTACTACCTCTTTAGATGTGTTGAGATTCGGCAGAATTCCTTCATCGAACATTTTTATGCCACTGCCTTCATCTCGCCTTTGGTGCCACTGATTTAACGACCTAACTGCAAATCAAGATTGTAATATGGGTTGTTTTTCCAGAAATTTTGTTGAGTCCAATATTGCCACGAGTCAGTCGCGGGATCGTAGGCTTGGGTCGTCACTGTTGAAAAACCGTCAGTTGGTCCCGACGGAATTCGGTATTCGTATCGCCACTGGAAAGCCCCCACTTCGTCTCCAGATCGTTCACCGGGATTCGAAATGTTCGAGTAAATGGAAACCCAGTAAGTTTTGCCCGCTTCCATCGTAAAATCGACTGACGCTCTGTAAGAGAAGAATTCGGTATTGGGTTGCCAAGAATCCCAAGCCGCCCCGGTCGACGTCCGGTTTACATCGTTGCCGACGTCAAAAGACGCCACCCGTTTCCCCAGCGGAGAGGTTTCATCGCCTTCGTAGATATCAATCACAAAATCATCTAACGCTGGCGGATCGTTCTGGACGTAAGATCCGGTCCATTGGACTGTTTGTATCTGGGTCGTTTGCTGCAGCGTAACGTCGGTGGCCCAGAAATGATTTTCAGAAGGGTTTGCAAAATAAGAGTTATAGGCCATCGTGAATGCGTCGAAGCTGACGTCGGTGCCATGGACTTGTTCGGCTTCGAATCCAACTTCAAAAACTTGATTGGTAAATTCCCAGTTCCAGTTTTTTGAATGAGCGTCATGCCCGGATTGACCGTCGAGTACCACTCTTCCGGACACTAAATCAGGATTCAATGAGGCTTCGATCCTGTCCGCTCCATCGCCAGAGTAAACGCCAAGGCCGCTGGACCCAATTTCAGGATTATCGAGTTGAACCAAATCATTGCCGCCCAAAGTCAATATGAGTTGATGATGGTCGGTCGCACTGCTCTCAAAAAGCCCGATGTGATCATCGCCTTCGCCGGAGACCAAAACAGAGTCTCCTTCAAATTGTGCCCCACGAACGTTGACCCAATCGTTCCCAGCCAAGGTAAACAGATAAAAGTCCTGTTCGAAATGAACTTCGTTCAAATTGACAACATCGTCACCCAAATACGTTTGAAGAAACAGTTTGTTTTCGAAATGAGAATCGGAAACAGTGATCTGATCATGGCCGGTTCCACCGTAGATTTGAGAGTAATCCGCAAATTCCAGATCACGAATCAGAAACGAATCATCTCCGTCTCCCAAGTTCGCGTCGATGCCTCCGTCAATTCGAAATCGCTCGGGGGCGGATTGCCATGATTGCCGCTGGATCACAAACGCGTTGGTTGTTCCGTTGATGGTTGTGCCGTCCAAACCAACCACTGCCAAGTCGCCGTTATCCTGTTGAAACACCTCGACGGAGTTATTTTCTTGATCTCCTCTCAGGAAGAGGTCAGAGCCCCATTGAAATGCCAGAACATCTCCGGCCAATAGATTTCTATTTTCGAGTTTGTTGTAATCCGTTCGATGTCGAAATCTCATAGCACGCACTCCACTATTGAATGTTGGCACGTTGAATTTATTTTGATCGTAGGAATGGTCAACGATAACCAGGGCTTATAAACGAGTTTTTCATCTTGATGCGCTCTATTCCATCCTGATGCGACAGTTGCACAACGGCAAGCATTCAGGTTGAAAAACTCTATTTTTATAATCACTCTTGTGATGCGCTCTACCAATTTCGGTTCCCTCAATGATCGTGAAAGTGAGGCGATCGCATTGTCTCATTCGAAGTGGTTGATCCTGCAACAGTCATTTGGTCCCAAGCGTTCAAAACCGCTACATAACTGTGCAGGAAAGCGCAATTTCAGGCGACATGTCTCGGCAAATTTTATTTTGCTCCTTTGGCACATCGGTTGCATCAATGGAAAGACGTTGGGAGGACGTCGAATGCGGCAACTGCTAAATTCGATGGCGACCATCGACCTGGTGAGGACCTGGAATTCAACCGAGTGATTGCCTTGCCCCTAATCACTTGGTGGTCAAAACGTTTTTGGCACCAGGATCCTCATCTCCAAGGTCGAAACATGATTATCGCCTGAATTATCGGTCAGGCAAATCAAAATTTGCCCGGTTGGTTTCAACCGGGCTTTTTTTATTGGATCCCTGCATTTGAGGTTCAAATTCTGTTAGTTTGCAATGATGGAACAGGATTCGGCAACTCGCAAAACCGTTTTGATTTCAAAAAATCCTAAGTCGGGTGCCAGTGATCAGAGCTCCATAGTGGATGCCTTGGCTGATCATTTAGAATCGGTCGGATTCTTGGTTCATGTCCTGACCGACATTTCAGAATTGAAAAAACAGGTTGACGAGCTTCAACCCAAATCGAATCAGCATCCGTCGCAGCTTCAGGCTGTCGTGGCAGCGGGGGGCGACGGAACGGTTTCACTTTTGGCAAATGAGCTGCCGGCAGAAACTCCTTTAGCTATCCTCCCGCTTGGCACCGAAAATTTACTAGCAAAATACCTTTGTCTGCGAGCCGATCCAGTTTCTATTGCGGAAACGATTCGCTGTGGCCATGAATTCTTGATGGATGTCGGAAGTGCCAATGGCAAGCTTTTTCTGGTGATGCTGAGCTGCGGATTTGATGCCGATGTCGTCAACCGGCTCCATTCGAATCGAAAAGGACATATTCAACACTGGTCCTATGTGATTCCGATCTTGCAGTCGATTTGGAAATACCGTTATCCAAAAATCAAAATACGTTCATATTCCGATGATGCAGAATACTCAGGAAAATGGGCCTTCTTGTTTAACGTCCCGCGGTATGCAATGAATATTCCGTTTGTGCCGCAGGCAAATCCGTGTGATGGTGCCTTGGATGTCATTACTTTCCATGGCGGAAATACGGTGCGAGGGTTATTCTATCTGTTTACCGTTTTGATTCGGAAGCATCTTCGCTGGGG
>JBCCSJ010000220.1:0-10111 GCA_039200505.1 Planctomycetota bacterium
GTCAGAGATCAGTTAAGCGGCAAATGGAGAGAAACTCGGAAGCGTTTCGGCGAAACTCAAGAACGTCGAATTCACTATATCTCGCTTGAGTTTCTGCTGGGTCGGTCACTTAATAACGCCGCTCAAAATATAGGGCTCGAACCAAACCTGAAACAAGCGATTCATTCCATGGGGATGGAACTCGAAGAAATCGTCGATCAAGAACATGACGCTGGTTTGGGTAACGGTGGCTTGGGACGACTTGCAGCTTGCTTCCTGGATAGCTGTGCCAATTTGAATCTTCCTGTTCGTGGATATGGCATTCGTTATGAATACGGAATGTTTCATCAAAAAGTCGAAGACGGGCGTCAAGTTGAAGCACCTGACCATTGGCTTCGTGATGGCAACCTATGGGAAATCGAAAGGCCCGAATACGCTAAAACGATTCGGCTGTACGGGCACACCGAACACTATTTAAGACAAGACGGGTCCCAGGGAGTTCGCTGGGTCGGTGGTAATGAATTGATCGCCATTCCCTACGACATGCCGATTCCCGGTTACAAAAATGAAACCGTCAACACGTTGCGACTTTGGAAATCGGAAGCAACCGACGCCTTCAATTTGGAAGAATTTAACGCCGGCAGTTACCCTGAAGCAGTCGCTGCCAAAACGCAAGCCGAAAAAATTTCGATGGTGCTTTATCCCAACGATGCCAGCGAAAACGGAAAAGAACTTCGGTTGAAACAACAATACTTTTTAGTCTCAGCCAGCCTTCAGGACGTGCTTGCCCAATGGGTCCACCAACACGGCAACAACTTTGAAGATTTTGGAAAACAGAATTGTTTCCAACTCAATGACACGCACCCGGCGACTGCCGTTCCCGAACTGATGCGTTTGTTGATGGACGAGCATGGCCTGTCGTGGGATGATGCATGGGAAATTACAACCCAGTGCATGGCCTACACGAATCATACTTTACTACCGGAGGCATTGGAAAAATGGCCCGTCGGTTTGTTCAGCAACCTACTCCCAAGAGTTGCTGAAATTATCTTTGAGATCAACCGCTGCTTCCTTGAAAAAGTAGCGGAAATGTTCCCGGGTGATACCGAATTGCAAAAACGGGTCTCGCTCGTTGAAGAAGGTCAGGAACAACAATTCCGGATGGCCTTTTTGAGCATCGTGGGTAGTTTTTCTATCAATGGAGTTGCCCAACTGCATTCGGACTTATTGAAATCGGGGCTGTTTTCTGATTTTTACAAAATCTGGCCAGAACGGTTTAACAATAAAACCAATGGTGTCACCCAGCGACGATGGCTTTCTCACTGTAACCCAGGACTTCGAAGCCTGCTCAACGAAACAATCGGTTCTAACTGGGAAGCCGATTTAAGCGAAATCTCTGCCCTCGAACCTTATGCCGACGATGCTGAATTCCGGAACCGATGGCGGGAAGTCAAGCTTGCCAATAAAAAACGGCTTGCCGATTACGTCAAAGCCACCACTGGGGTTCACTTCCCGACGACCTCGTTGTTCGACGTTCAAGTCAAAAGGATTCACGAATACAAGCGACAGTTGCTTAACGTTCTGCACGTGATTCATCTTTATGATCTGATCCTTCGCGGACAAACCGACTCAATGGTCGAACGAAGTGTTCTGATTGGTGGAAAAGCCGCTCCCGGATATTACATCGCCAAGCAAATTATCAAGCTGATCAACAATGTAGCCAATGTGATCAATAACGATCCCAAAGCCGATGGGTTACTCAAATTAGTATTCGTTCCCAACTATCGAGTTTCAGCGATGGAGATCATCTGCCCCGGAACCGAATTGTCGGAACAAATCTCGACCGCCGGAAAAGAAGCGTCGGGTACGGGCAACATGAAATTCATGATGAACGGTGCTTTGACGATCGGAACCCTAGATGGAGCGAATATCGAGATCCGTGAAAAAGCAGGGGCAGAGAATTTCTTCCTGTTTGGACTCGATGAGCAGGGCGTTACCCAAACTCGGAAAAACTACGATCCCAATTCGATTATCGCCGTCGACGAAGAGATTCAGCGTGTCATGTCACTGCTGGAATCAGGAATGTTCTGCGAAAACGAACCTGGAATCTTTAACGTGCTCACGGCGGGACTGCGTAATCCCCAAGATCAATGGGTCACCATTGCTGATTTACGAAGCTTTATCGACACTCAACGACAAGTCGCCAAATGCTATCGAGATCAACAGCAGTGGAATCGAATGAGTATCATCAACTCAGCCAATAGCGGTTGGTTTTCAAGCGATCGTACGATCAAGCAGTATGCCGAAGAGATCTGGAAAGTGAAACCAATGGCAGTCCAATCCAGCTAATCAGCGGGACATTGCCGGTACCAATCTGGGGGATTGCGAAAAACGATTCCCCCTTGGATCTTGCCTCAAATGAAAACTGCGACGACCTTGGAAAACAAAATGCGAAACTGCTTCGATGAATTTTTTAAAATCTAAACGAAGATGATTTGCTAAATTGCTGGGGCAAAATTGAATCGTCAGTCGTGTTTATAATTGTGACGGTGATCATTGCGGTGGCTCATGGAACCTTTGATCTTTTTGCCATTTTCCGGAAACCAAACCGTCAGTGAATATTGGTTCGACCCAAACATTTGCTGAGGCAGGGCATCCAAATCAAGGACAAATCTGGAAGATTTTCCCGCTGGATCGCTAGCCCTCGGATCAGCCTCAAAGGATACCGGTATCGTCCTACCTCCCGATTCAAACTCGGCCTCTAAATGGTCGACGGCCAATGGAAAAGGAAGTTCGGTTTGCAGCTGTTGTACAAAAAGGACGATTCGTCTTCGAGCTGCATCAAGCGTGAATTCTAACTCAAATCCTAATGCGGACGGAATTTGGATCAGGTGACCGCCGTGGTGCCCAAACCTTTCAGCCACCTCTGTGTTGTCACCGCCGCGACCACACCCTACCCATAGTGAAAAAAGTAAGCAAATGGCGGCGGTCTTGATCTGACGCTTACTTGAGATCACCAATGCTTTCCCCATCATTTCGCTGGGCTAGATACTGATAAACGCCTTGTCCATCGGATGCAAACTCGATTTCCTCAGATAAAAAATGAACTGATCCATCCGAAAACAGAAAATTAGCACCTTTCGGATGATAGCTGCTGAAATTAGCGGATCCTGCCCCATCGGTGCCAAGGTTCAGCTGAATCGGGTCATCATTGATCGGATAAAATGCCGTACCTAACACCATCTGGTTATCAGTAAATCCACTTCTTTGCCACGAATTGATACCCGCCCAAACGCCGGCATAATTTTTAAAACTTCGCTCGCCGACGGCCAACGTATTGCTGGTACCGTCCAGAATCTGCGAAATATTCAAAGACGAGTTTCGACCCAACAAACCATTGCCTTTAAAATGTTACTCGGCCCATTCGGATTGGGTTAACTTCCATTGGCTACCAAGGGAACCGATATAATTTGATTTCGCAATTTTGATCCAATGCGGAATTTTCGTTCCCGACCCCGGATCAATGTGAGTCAGTGAGCCCTTTCCACCAGGATCAATAACGTAGGTAACGATAGAACGATATTGATGAGACTCTTCCCCGCCAATGTCTGACGGACACAGGTAAGCGGCTAAACTCTTCTTCAAAAAAGGAAACAGTTTGGGATCGTTGGTAATGTCGTCCAGTGTGAGTTGCCCTACCTTGACCTCATAGAAGATCACATTCTGTTCAATATAAGGAAGCAAAAAAGCTCCCCACGACCAGCATTTTGAATCGACATCGGCATCCATATTTGCTTGGTAACCGGAAGGAAAATTTGAATGAGAAGTATGGTAAGAATGCAACCCAATTCCGATTTGCTTCAAATTCTGGATGCATTTCGTTTTACGTGCAGCTTCTCGAGTCGCCTGAACGGCTGGCAGCAGTAGACCCACCAAGACCCCGATGATTGCAATGACGACAATCAATTCGATTAGGGTGAAACCGGATCTCGAATTCAAACAGTTTTCGTGAACCAGTTTTTGGCTTGGCGCACCCTGAACACCCAAATCATGCTTTGCACTTCCAGCCAAGCTCATGATCACGCTCCTCATTTGCATACTGATTCACCTTTCAAATGGTATCATATACCAGACACAAATGCAATTGAATTGCAACAAAAGAATCTCGTCCTTTCAAATTACGCAAGCTCAACCGTTGCATCGAAAGGGGTTTTTATTTAGCCTTGACCCGCAACGCAACCGTAGAGTGGGCCGGATAAACATGATTAAATTGGAGGCACTCACCAAGATTTATGATCAGGATGTGAGAGCTGTCGATAAACTTTCGTTGACGGTGTCCAAAGGCGAAGTTTACGGACTTTTGGGACCCAATGGTGCCGGTAAAACAACGACACTTCGAATGATCTTGGGACTGCTTCCCCCAACTTCGGGCGAAGCGAGCATTCTTGGATGTCACGTTTCCCAAAATCCATTGCGGATCAAGAAACTGATCGGTCTGGTATCAGCCAGTGCGGGGCTCTATCAATGGCATACACCTCGCGAGTTGTTACACTATTTCGCCATCGGGTTCGGAATGCGACCCGAAGACGCGTTTCAGCGAATTCACGAACTGTCTGATCGCATGGGACTCCAACGATTTCTCGATCGTCGCTGTGCGACTTTAAGTACCGGACAAGCTCAACGTGTGAATCTGGCTCGTGCCCTGGTTCACGATCCTCCTGTTGTCCTCTTGGATGAACCGACGCGAGGTTTGGACGTAGTTGGGGCCAAAGTGGTGATCGATTTTGTGCAACAACTTCGAAGTTCCAATAAAGCGATCGTTGTTTGCACCCATCAACTCGAAGAAGCCGAAAGGTTTTGCGATCGTTTCGGTTTGCTTCATCGAGGCCGTCTCAAATTCGAAGGAACACTGGAAGAACTAAAGCGAGAAACAAGCCAACCTTCTTTAGTCGAGATCTTTTTGCAGTTGTTGCAAGAAGATTCGAATCAGCCCACCCTTTCCGCTGAGAAAGGCGGTTCGGCATGAGCAGTCACATTGAAGCCGATAACAAAACTATGGACGATCCAGATTCAGACTCCCAAAATACTGAATCCAAAACTCCCTTCTCGATAGCACAGCAGATGGAGTTTACGATCAAGGAACTTCGTGAGACTTTACGAGATCGACGGACGATCATCACGCTACTGGTGATGCCGTTGCTGCTTTACCCATTGCTCGGTTTCGTTTTACGGTTGGTAGCTTTTCAACAAAATGGAGTAAAAATTGAATATAGGTTGGCTATCGCGACCGACGAAGAAGCAAAATGGGTTTCGGAAGCAATCCAATTCGGCAGCCGATTTGTAGAAGATGCGAATGAGACCGATTCTCAACCAGAACTGCAAGTCTTTCTGCCCGAAGTTCAAGAAGATTTTGATTTAGAGTTTCTTGTCGCCGAATCAGCCGCTGACCTTGGAATTCGAGTCGATTTCAAAGGGCCCGATTCATCGCCAGGCAAAAACGCCACGGTCCAGTTGTTTCAAAACGAGGGCTCCAGTCGAAGCCGGGACGCTGCAGATTTTATTGAGACTCGACTGGCAGCGGCCAATATCGAACTTATCAAGAACTGGGCCAGGGCGAAGTCCTCGGAGTTTGAATTGCCCATCGAACAAACTCGAGAGTTGCTCCAACCGATCAACAAAGGATCTGCAATACTCGTACTGATGCCATTGGTCCTGTTGCTCATGACGGTGACCGGAGGCGTCTACCCAGCAATTGACCTGACAGCTGGAGAACGGGAACGCAATACGATGGAAACCTTAATGGCCCTTCCGGTGCCGCGGTTCAGATTGCTACTAGCCAAATACGTTGCCGTGGTCACGGTGACCATGCTGACTGGGTTGATGAACTTATTGGCCATGAGCGTCACCCTTTATGCATTGAACCTCGACAAGTTGCTGCTTGGCGAAGGTGGTTTTACGATCGTATTGGCTGCCAAGCTTTTTGTCGCCCTTTCAGCATTCGCACTGTTTTACTCGGCGGTTCTACTGTTGTTGACTAGTTCAGCCAAAAGTTTCAAAGAAGCCCAAGCGTATCTGATCCCCCTGCTGCTGCTTTCGATCGCTCCAGGCTTGGCGATTTTGATGCCAGGTTGGAATCTGGAAGGGACATCAGCCGCTATCCCACTGATCAATATTTTACTGTTGTCGCGGGAATTACTAGAAGGGACCGTGCGGGGGCTTCCCGCGATGGTTGCGATCATCTCAACGGTTCTTTACGGAGTGTCTGCTTTGTCCCTGGCAGCCCAGATCTTCGGCAAAGATGCCGTCGCAATTGGTAGCCGCGGACGATGGCACGATTTGCTTCAAAGACCTGAAATAACCTCCGATCGCCCGTCGCTGGCGCTCGCCGTTTCTACTTTGGCTTTGCTATTCCCGTTGTACTTTATTTTTTCCGGAGTGCTTGGTCGAGGAGAATCTGAACCATCGTTTCGATTAGTTCTGTCTGCGGCAATGACGCTGTTTCTGTTCATACTTTTTCCACTGGCACTCCTTATCTGGCAACGAATTTCATCAGGCCCAGGATTCGGAATTAACATAACAAACGCGTTGTTTTTTGTTGCAGCGATCCTGTTTGGGCTTGCGACTTGGCCATGGGTTTTTGAAATCATTGTCTATGCCAACGGATTGGGGATCCGAGGATTCGACCCCGAAAAAATTAAGGATATCGAGGTCTTATTGGCTCAATGGGAAAAATTGCCAATCTGGTTGGTAGTCTTATGCCTTGGTGTCGTCCCAGGGATCTGCGAAGAGGCTTTCTTTAGAGGTTTTTTATTCAACGGACTCAAACGCGAATTAAATGCAACGCTCACGATTTTGATATCAGCATTGGCATTTGGTCTGTTCCACGTCGTATTGTCTGGCGGGGCTGCTCCCGAGCGATTACTTCCCAGTACACTGATGGGATTGTTGCTCGGCTGGTTGGCATGGCGAAGCAACAGTGTGATACCTTCGATGATTTTACACGCGGTTCACAACAGCGTCCTTTTAATCGCCGTCAACTCACTTGACTTGTTGGCGGAATGGAACATCGGCCAAACCGAA
Source organism: Planctomycetota bacterium (assembly GCA_039200505.1). GTDB lineage: Bacteria > Planctomycetota > Planctomycetia > Pirellulales > Pirellulaceae > Mariniblastus. Next base: position 7,060 of record JBCCSJ010000220.1, read on the forward strand.
CAGGAACATCTTCCCGTATTGTGGTTGGTAATTTCAGCTGGGATTTTGGCAGTCGGTACCGCCATCGTTTTCTGGGCCTCAAGAAAACAAGTGAGTCAACCTAATTCGGCTGTTCCAGAAACCAGTTAAACCACTTACAGATTCCAGTCCGGGTCCAGTTGGCCAACGATGGAATGACTAAATTTGTCGAAGATACAAATCTGGGACGTAATTGGTCGTTAAGAAATTCGTTCCAAAGGCACAAGCCTAGCTAACTTACGGCCAATGGCAAATCAAAGAGTTAACGTGAGAGGCGCAGACCGTTATTCTGGTTCAGCAATCAGCCGCTTGGGCGTTTGCCCCGGTTCCTGAACATCATGTACATAAAACAAACGGGCCTAAAAGAGGACGTTTGAAATGCCGAAAAAGCAAGCCGCCGTTCTTCTCTACCCGCAACCACATTGAGAGCCGCAGCAATCCCCTTTTTTTGACAACACGGTTAACCCCGCCGTAAGCACCCGTTGAACAGGCTCGTTTGTTTCAGGGTGAGTCTTCAAAGGTTCCTCCGAAAGGTGCTGGAAGACCTCAAACTGAACCGGTTTTTCAGATTTCTTCGATGGAACGGTTTCATAAACGTAAGTTGGCATAGCGATTCATCACTTAACAAAGTCAATTCCAATTAAATCTTATTATACGATTGGAAGTCGGCTGATAATATAGATTTGATCAAATTTGCCGAATCCCGAAAACAAACAACGGTGGTTATGCCGGTGCACAAAATTCACTTTAGGTTCGGTCGACCCAAATTAGAATCTCCAGGCCGATTGATTCCTTATTCAGCGAATTTTGCAATGAACTTCAACTTGTTCGCAATCATTATGTTTCTGATTTTGTGCAGTTCACCATCGTTGCTGGTTGCTCAAGATTACGGGACCTGGCAGCGACCGTTCACCAAGGAAAGCATCTGGAATACACCGATCGGTTCGGATGCAATTTACATAGATGCCGAATTGGATGAAGCATTTCATCAACATTTTCAATCGACCGAAGTGGCTTGTGAACGAACGACAACGGAAGCGGTCGTACTGTATCGCGAGCGTCAAAAATACCCGGAAACCGAAATCTACGAATCAACGTGGAGCAATCGTAGCGACTCGATCAAAAAACTGAATGAAACGCTACGATTTCCAGGCGATTTTCTCTACAACAGCACTCCTCGAACAGGCAACGTAGAACCCAACGGTGCCTGGGCGTTCATGTGGTCTGATGGTACGCTCCGATCAGCCACGATTTTTGGCCGTTGCAAACTTAATGGCCCTCTGATGTTGCCGCCTTGGGCATTTCAGCGAGCCCGAGCCAGCCGTATCGATGGCGACGGATTGACGAACGCTTCAGGCCACGGAGCTTCAGGGATGTCTGGATTAGGAGGACTGCTTCGAATCGGCGAATTATCCTCGGATCAACCGATCACACACCCGCTAAAAATAACTTGGCCAGCATGGGCCTTTGCCTATTACGGTGACGATCTCAAAGGTTTCCGCTGGCCGGCCCGTCGTGCCGACGGTTATGCAAGTCAACCGGAAATGTATCTTGGAAAAAAGAAATCGCTGGTGATGGGTTCTTTGTTGGCGTTAAAGCCAGATGTCGAGATTGCAAAACTGCCACTGACGAAGGTTGGAAAAAAACTGGCGACCGCGATCCAGCATTACGGTGTATACCTTGTCGAAGACTGTGGCCCAGGTCCCAATGGAGGCTGGGAAAGGTGGCAGATCATGATCGAACTCGATGTCGAATCTGGCAAATCCGTAGTCGATGAGGCAAGCAATTTAAACTATAGATTCGATGCCGGCAAAGGCGAAACCTGCGACTTCAAAAACGACCTTAATGTGATCCTTCCACTTCTTCACATCGTTGATAACAACGGTCCCGATTCAATCGGCGGAGGAGGGATTCCGCTGGTCAACCTGAATTGACACTCATAGGTTGGATTGTGTTTGACATCAACACCCTAACCAGCCCATTCGATGACAAGTTCGGTAGCATGCGGATTTCAGAGTTTCATCCAAACGCAAAAATTGCCAATCATTCGGAATATTCGGTCTCAAAATAACGATTTCGTTTTAGGTAAACGCACCGATTTTGCAGATCGAAACACCAATCAAAACGCCGAATAAATTCGCATCCCAACACATTAAACTGTCGCTTTCCGAGAGACCCTTCAAAAAATGAAAATGGAGCTCTTTGCATCGTATGGTCTCCTACCTGAAATTGCGGAATTCGAACCCGATTGGTAGTGAGTAAATTCCCGGCGGAGTCGGTAAGCGAACTCTTTTTTTCGATTTCAAGTTCACTTAAAAACGGCAACTTGGATTTGAATTCAGTGCTTAGCAGCCCATATCCGCTGAAACCTGAATGGATCATGAACTCAGTTGATCCTTTTTGGTCATCTGAAAAGATTTGCCCCGAGATCAACATCATTCCCGAGTCGACCCGCAGATCCAATTTTTGCCATCCATCCTGCTCAGCGGCTACTCCTTTGGAAACCCGAGTTAAGATCCGGATTTGAGTATTTTCAAAATCGAGAACAAATACATCGGATTGCAACTGGGCCGGTCCAAATTTTCCATCGGTTTCTTGGCCAGAATGAACATCCTCAAAAATCACGACTGGTTTTACGCCAAGCGAACCGATTGCCAATCGAGCTTGCCCTGATCTCAAACTAGACTTTCCGCCCCACGATTCGCTGGCTACTTTTTTATCCCATACCAGTTCAGGAATTTTTGCGGTGGTCTGTTGCGTCAATGAAACCGAGTCAACTGCAGTGTGGAACATCAGATTCAATGCAACGCGGTCTTCAAGCACCGCCGGGACACTGATGTTATTTTTATCCGTCAATCGGAAGGGTATGATTTGGGCAGAGGTTCGGGTCATTCGTTGACTTTTGATGGCATGCGTCGCCAAGATGTTGTTGGCTGCACCTAGCCACTGCGAAACGTCGCTTTTAGGAAAAACGGTGCCCATTGGTTGAAGATCGCGATCCAGCAACACGGTTGCGGGAATGCCGGGAAGACCA
>JBCCSJ010000221.1:0-10082 GCA_039200505.1 Planctomycetota bacterium
CCCGATTGACCTCGATCCATTGGTCGGTGGCGTCATCTTGTTGATGCAACCAATTGGTTTGCATCTGTGCCAGGAATTTTTTTCGCTCTGCTTTGTTACTGTGAAGTTCAATGCAGCATTTTTCAAGTCCGTGTTGAACCAAACGTCGATGCACAACTTCCAATGCCGCTGTTTTTTCCGCGACAAACAAAACCGACTTTCCAGCCGCCAGGCATTGAGCAATCATGTTGGTAATCGTTTGGCTTTTGCCGGTTCCCGGAGGGCCGATCAAAACGAAATCTTTTCCGTCGGCTGATGCCATGATGGCAGCCAACTGAGAAGAATCGGCATCCAATGGATGAATTAAATCGGCTGGTTCAAAATTTGAATCCATGGTTGATGGTGTGGGGATCGGCGACTGACCACCCGATTGAAAAACCTGTTCACCTCCCTCAAGCAGATGTTTGACAACGCGATTGTTTTTCAGATGTTCGGTTCGATCGACCAGGTCTTTCCAAAGCAGATATTTTGAAAAAGAAAACCTTCCCAACGCACATTGGTCGACCACTTCCATCCCGGCAATGTCGCGTACTTGTTGACGAACCCATTGAAAGACTGCAGGAACATCGATCCCATTCGCATCGGTCGGCAAATCGTTTTCCAGATGCGTCAGGTTCTTTCCAAAATCTTGCTTGATCATCTGGATTAATGTTGCATTGAATCGGGTTTCGTCTTCGTGGGCTCGAAGATAAAAAGGGGATCGGCTGCTACGCCGCGTCAGTTGAACGGGGACAAGAATGAGCGGGGCTCGATAGGATCGTTTTTCATTGGGCGTTCTTTTCCACCTGAGAAAACCGACGGCTAGAAACAGGGTATTGGTTCCGCCTTCGGCCATGTCGTTGCGAACCGCTCGGTACAGCGTCACCAATCGCTTCTCCATTGAGTCGAGTGCGAGGGTGCAGCAAAGTTCGAGATTTTGGAATGCCTTTTCTGCAAATTCAAGATTCAAGTCGTGTTCAGATTTGCGGCGATGGATTTCTGAATCTCGATCGCCAATTGGATTTTGATCAGGAAGAGAAATGAATTTCAGCTTTTTACCTTTGGCCAGAATGTCTTCCAATTGAGCAGGGTCCGGACATCGTAATGGAAGTGTCTGTAAAGTCGAACGAAAATTCAGCAGCCGATTTCGGAGCGTCAAGTCGAGCAGTTTTCGCTGCCAACGATCGATTCTGCCGTCCGGAGTTGAGGGGCTGATTTCGACCGTCAAGTTTGGCGGTTGGAACGAATCTGGAAGTCGGGGAACCGGTAGGCTAGTCGGTTCCATTGCTGATTCGTTTTCTTCCTGAGACGATTGAGGCTCCACTGGCGAACCAATCGGACGAATTTGCATCATGCGAGCCCTTTGGACATCAACGGCTCCAATGAAATCTGGTTCGTGAATTTCCGCCGTAGCTTCCGTAGCGGCCTCAATGGCCAATTCAAACGCGGATGGAGGATCCTGTGTGGATAATGTACATTCAAATGTAATTAATTCTCGACCCGCAACTGCTTTTCGGATTTCGAGAATGTCCGTTTCAAATACTTGAGACAAAGTTTTTTCGATCAACCAAACGCCAGCAAACGCATGCCCCTGTTTGAAAACGAGTATGCTATGAAGGCCCGCTGATTCGAGTGCTGCGGCAAACAACAAAGCGGTATCCAAACAGGTTGATCGCTGTTGTGCGATTAATTCGGCAGGAGTGCGTATTTTCTGTCCGCTCGTTTCGAAACTTTTGGGTGGGTTGGAATAAATTAGATTTAGTGACGCGACTGCATTCCAGATCGCTCCGGCTATCAAATAGGCTTTCCCAGGATCCTTGGATTGATAGCCGTCGAGGTCACGGGAATGACCGCCGGACTGAAGAATAGCAGACGCCTGTCGCAAGATTTGTTCGACGGTGGAATCGTTTGGAAGCACAAAAGCAGCGACTAATTCTGGGTGGTTCTGAATGCCGCCCCATTCGTATCGGGCCAAAACACGAATCTCTTTTTGGAATCGAGAAATGGACTCGGAGCCCGACCATAATTCAAAAATGAGTTTTGTTTTTTCGGCTTCCTTTAACCCAGCGAGGTAGCTGGTTTTCAATTCCAGATGACGGTCGTCAATGCTAACTCTGCTATCGGGGATCAGCCGATCAATCGCCCAACTTTTTGTCTCGATCACACCACTGTCGGATTCGACGGTTAACTTCAGATTCTCAAACGTGGTTGAAGTCGGATTGTGAAGGGTGAGCGATCGTATGACCGGAACGGAATTTTGCCAGGCAGAATAGCTGACGCAGTCGTTGATGTCTGCCTGCAAGTTGGGAGCGTCAGAAGGGACCGTTGCGTCGTTGGTCATTTGGAAACAAACCAGAAAAAGTAAACCCTTTAGTTTACCCGTGAAGACTCTGATTTGTAGGATCGAAGATCGGATTTAAATCTTGATGTTTTATCTAATGAGAGGTCCTGGGGTGTGGTGTCCCGCTCGGCAAGCGGGACGTACTTTATCAACTACCAACTGCGATGTACCGTTCGGCAAGCGGGATGTACTGAAGTAGGCACCTTCTGCCGGAAGGTGCGCCAGCAGATTTTGGGCACTTTTTACCGAAAGCTATCAGGTTGAGCTTTGTCCTATCGTTGGAATTTAATTACCAAGCGCAATGTCCCGCTCGGCAAGCGGGACGTACTTTATCAAATACCAACTGCGATGTACCGTTCGACCGCAGAATGTACTGAAAGTCGGCACCTTCAGCCGAATGATGCTTTGGTAACCTTGCACTGGGGCCATCGGACTCGGTGGCCGATCTGGGAACGGCAATTTTTGGAACCAAAGATTGCCAGAAAATAATGGTGGCAACTCGAAATCGATAAAAACGGACCCGTATTAAGACTTTATAATTTGCGAATCGGGGTAAAGACAGGAAGCAAGCTTCCGAATCAGGTTATGTAAGAATCTATTTTCGCGGAAAATGGAATACCCCTGAGGAGAGTATGATTCATGAATGTCGGCCAAAAGTCTGTTCACCTAATTTGTTTCAACAATTGCGTGCAAAAATTTCTTCGTTTATGCCGATTTTCCAAAATGGACGCATCCGCAATTTTTGTGGGATTATTTTCTCTATTTTTATTGGGCCAAATTTCCCATTCAAGCTACGGGCAGGATGAGGATGCAACCCCGGAACGGATCGGACATTTGGTTCGCATTCCTCTGCCGATCGATTTTGGGGTTAGCGAACAGGTCACCAAAACCATCAAATCGATCGCCGACAAGGCACCCCTGGCTGTACGCCCAGAAGAATTCCCGATAGTGATCCTTGAATTCGACACTACCGATGGGCAAACTGGGCGTGGCAGCCAGATGGAAGCTTGCCAGGCGCTGGCCCGTTTTTTGAGTAGCGCCGAATTAAATCGAATTCAAACGGTTGCGTTTATCCCCAGCGTGCCAACCGACGGTCTGGACCGTTTGGAAGATCGAAAAAGTCAGCTCAACGGTCATGCTGTTCTTGTCGCGATCTCTACCAACCAATTGTACCTGGCGGAAGATACCGCGATTGGAAAAGCAGGCATCGGTGAGGGCGAACTCGATCCACTGGTGGGCGACGTTTATCGAAGTATTTCCCAAAAACGTCAACGTTTGCCGGCTCGAATTGTTGAAGGAATGCTAAAAAAAGACGACCCAGTTTTTCGGGTCACTAAACAGGATGGAACTATTGTTTATGTCAACGAAGCCGAGTTGAACGAACTGGAATCTTCCGGCGTTACCGAAAAAACAACGACGATTGATCGAGAGGACGGGTTTGCAATCGTCAGTGAAAAGCAGTTGGCCGAATTCGGCCTTCAACGTTCGATACCGCGTAATCGCAGTGACTTGGCTCAAACTCTTGGGCTGCCGCCTGAATCATTGGAACGTTCTTTAGCGGAGGGAGATTCGTGGCAGGCATTTCGAATCAGCTTTCGTGACTACGTGGATGTGGCGACAGTCAACTGGACAAATCGAGTTTTAAAATCTTCCATCCAAAGATCTAATAACAATATGTTGATCGTTGAATTGGATCGGTGCGAGGGAGATTTCGATGCCTGCATCCGTCTGGCTAACGAATTGGCGGATGTAAGTTCTGATCAATTTAAAACAGTGGCCTTTGTTGATGGTTACGCCGTTGGCCCGGCAGCCATGCTGGCTCTATCGTGCGACCATTTGATTATGTCGCCTGACGCCCGGTTGGGTGGTCGCCTGGATGATCAGGGAGATCAACTTTCGCAAGAACAACTCAATGACATCAAGCCGATGGTCGTAGATCTGGCAAGGCGGAAACAGGGAAATTGGTCGGCGATGATGGCGATGATGAATCCTGAAATGACAATAACTCGATACCGTAATCGAGACAACGGTCAAGAACGTATTCTCGGCAATGAAGAATTGGAACAACTTGAAGATTTGGATCAGTGGGCTCCCCTGGGACCGGTGGGCGGATTGTCAGGAATCAACGCAACAAACGCTGAAAGAATCGGATTAGCCAGGACGATTGCCGAAGGGCTGCCGGAAGTCGAAAAGTTTTATCAACTTGAAAACGGTACGCAGGAACTTCGCCCCACCAAGACAGCCCAATGGCTGGAAAAAGTAGCTGGAGTTTTGTCGTCTCCCTTTATATCGGTCTGGTTATTGTTCGCGGGATTCTTTTTCTTTTCAACTGAAATGTCCGCTCCGGGAACTGGGCTTCCTGGATTCTTGGCGACTCTTTGTTTTGTGGCCTTCTTTTGGAGCCAATTTCTTGATGGCAACGCTGAGTTGATCGAGATTTTATTGTTTATCGTCGGAGCCGCATTTTTGGCGATGGAAATATTTGTGTTACCCGGTTTTGGGATTTTTGGAATCGGCGGGTTGATCATGATCGTGGTCTCCTTGGTGCTGGCATCCCAGACATTCATCATTCCCCTCAACAGTCGGGAACTCAGTCAGGTTCCTTATTCCTTGATGCCAGTCATTGGAGCCGGGATGGGGATTCTATGTGCGATCTTTGCTCTGCAAAAAGTGATTCCCAATTCTCCTTACTTCAAACGGTTGCTTTTGGATCCTTCCCGCAAATCTGGAATCGATGGCGTTGACCCGGAAGCCGTTGTGGACTGGGGGCATCTTGAAGGTCTATCTGGGACAACGACCACGCGTCTTTTTCCTGCTGGAAAGGCCAGAATCGGCGGGAAAGTGTACGACGTGATTTCGCGGGGCCAGATGATCGAAAAAGGAGAAGCGATCGAGGTGGTCGAAGCGATCGGAAACCGAGTCGTTGTCGCATCCGTAGAAAACCCAGATGCGAATTCTTGACCCTCATTTCGGTTTGATAGAATAACACGCAAGTGTTTGAATGAGTGTTTCGAGACGAATCTGGGCGAAAGCGACTGACGAAATGGATCCCTTTTACATCGCATTGTTGCTCTTTTTGGGCGGGCTGGTCGTGATCGGTCTGGAATTGTTTTTGCCGTCTGCCGGGATACTTGGGATCACAGCGGCGACGTTGATTGTTTCTGCGATCGTTGTCGGCTTCAGCGACAGTTTAGCGTCCGGCGCGATGATGATGTTGTTGACGTTGGTTTCGGTGCCACTGCTGCTCGCTTTCCTGGTTAAAGTCTGGCCCCACACACCGCTGGGAAGACGAATTCTTTTGAAAGATTTGACGACCGAAGATGTAATGCCGAAGTCTTCTCACTACGAAAAACGAAGTGACGATTCTTTGATCGGACGGATCGGAAAAGCCAAAACCAAAATGTTGCCAAGCGGCATTGTTGTTATCGATGGCGAAAAATTTGACGCTGTAAGCCAAGGTTTTGCCATCGAACCGGGTGATGCGGTCAAAGTCATTGATGTGAAAGAACATCGAATTTATGTCGAACCCTTTGACGGTGAATCCGAAGATGAACTGCCGGTGCGTGATGGAGATATTTTGTCTCAACCGATCGAAGATTTCGGTCTCGATTCACTGGATTGAATTCTGGAATTCGATGACAGGGTACTTCTTACCAAGCTTGCGGATTCAAAACGTTCGAAATTAACTTCATTCCATAGAACGTTTTGGCTTCTGCCAGTTTCGCCTTTTCACATCTGTTGTGAAATCGTTCTATCGCAAAATTCGGATGGACGCTCACCTGTAAAAACGGTGTAAACTAGAGTTCAGTTTGTTTAGGGAGACCCCATTCGATGCGTTTACACTTGCTTCTTCTGCTGGCAATCTTGTTAAGCATTTTCAATGCATTTGAAAAAGCGGATGCTCAACCACCTCAGCAATTGTCGGATCGGTTGTCCTCAGAATCGCCAAAAGAACTGGTCATTGCGGCTAAAAAATTTGGGAATCCAAAACGAGGCGCGGTCGCATTTTATTTGCCGACCATGAACTGCGTTCGCTGTCACGAGTCGCAACCCGGAAAGCCAGCTCTTGGACCCGACCTGACTGAAATTCGGGACGTTCAAATGGATCACCTGATTGAGTCAGTTCTGGATCCATCGGCGAAAATTAAAGTAGGATTTGAAACAGCTCAAATTTTGGGCATCGACGGATCGGTGGTTTCCGGAATCCTGGTGGATCAGACTGACGAACATTTGATGATTGCCAGAATTGAAGATGGTGATCAACCCTTAAAGGTCTTGGTCGACGAAATCGACGATTGGAAAAAGATCAAGACTTCGAGCATGCCAGTGGGACTGGTGAATCAATTAACCAACCGGCAACAGTTTTTGGATCTGGTCAGCTACCTGTCGGCCATCGCAGAAGGTGGAAAACTTGTCGCTGCTCAGCTCAAACCGGTCAGCGTCGCCGTGCTGGCTCCATTGCCAGAATATGAAAGTCGTGTCGATCATGCTGGCTTAATTCAGAGCCTCGATTCTGATTCATTAGAACGAGGCGCAGAAACCTTCAAATTGCGTTGTTCCAGTTGTCATGGAACGGTTGACGAAGAAGGTTCGATGCCAACATCACTTCGATTCGCTGAAGGGAAATTCAAAAACGGGTCGGACCCCTACACCATGTATCAAACTTTGACTCATGGGTACGGCATGATGAACCCTCAACGCTGGATGGTGCCCCAGCAAAAATACGAGGTGATTCATTACATCCGAGAACACTTTTTAAAACCGCGTAATCGTGATCAGTGGTTTGAAGTGTCGTCCAGTTATCTTGACTCGCTTCCTTCTGGCGACACTCGTGGTCCTAAACCAGTGGTGTCTCGCCCCTGGACAGCTATGGATTATGGCCCAAGTTTTATCAACACGATCGAAGTTTCCAAAGACGGATCGAATATTGCTCAAAAGGGAATTACGGTTCGTCTGGATGACGGACCAGGAGGTGTCGAATCGGGCCGGTACTGGATGATGTATGAACACGATACCATGAGACTGGCGGGTGCTTGGAGCGGAAGTTTTATCGATTATGAAGCGATCCATTTCAATGGGACCCATGGTCGTCATCCCAAAGTTGCTGGCGAAATTCAGTTTTTCAATTCAACCGGTCCGGGGTGGGGGCATCCAGAATCAGGGAGTTTCGAAGACGACCGGCTTATGGGTCGAGACGAAAAACGTTACGGCCCCCTTCCTCCCGACTGGGGTAAATATCGAGGAATGTATCGGTACGGAAAACAGACCATCCTCGATTACACGATTGGTCAGACATCTGTTCTGGAATCACCAGCGCTTAGGTTTGTAAATGATCGGCCTGTTTTTCAGCGGATGATCAATTTGGGACGTCGCGATCGAGAACTCATCATTCAGGTCGCTGAAGTTGGAACCGAAACGATCAAAAAACTGAATTCATATTCTGCGGTCACGGGATTGGATGCAGGAAAATCCACTGACGCAGATTCTTCAACCGATGTTATAGAAGGATTGAATTTTGACGGCGCTACCTTTGCTCAGGTCGATTACGGCCAAGCTTTCGAAATGAAAGATTCCGATTATTCAATCAGGGCAAAGATCAAAACAACTGAAGGAGGCACCATCTTTTCACAGACTCGGGATCAGGATCAGTGGGTTCCCGATGGCAAGACGTTCTTTGTTCGCCGCGGAAGACTGACTTTGGATATTGGTTGGGTCGGAGCGGTTCAATCTGATCGTAAAGTTAACGATGGGAAGTGGCATGACGTCGCGATGACTTATTCCAGTCGAACAGGGCAGGTTAAGTTCTATATCGATGGGAAACCAGCAGGAGGTGGAACGCTAAAGCCAAAAAAGTCGTTATCCAAATCTGTCGTGCGAGTCGGATTCACCAACGATAATTTTCCGGAAGATGAAAGTTTCTTTGAAGGAACTATTGAGTCAGTCAGTTTTTACCAAACCTGTTTGAGTCGGACAGAAATAGCCAAAAAGCCTGATCTCGATTCGCCTGCTATCGTGGCTAGTTGGGATCGGGTCGAAGGAACTCAGCTGATTGAATCGAGCAACCGAACTTTTACTGGACAGCCCTTATCGGGATCGGTGTTGAGCGGAATTGCACGAAGAGAGGTCGGTTCTAATTTGTTAGTCAATGTCAATGGACTAGACAATGCCGCATGGGAACTGACCGATGGCCAGTTACGATTACGAATTCCGCCTGGCGATCCTGTCCGGTTCGTGGTTTCCCATGCTCCGGTTTCAGACTACAAAATGGGACGCGAGATCGAACCAGATATTGCTTCGGGAACGCGTCCACTGGATCTTTCGGATTGGATACAGGGAGGACCGCCTCTTTATCCGGAAACTTTGACTACCCAAATGATTTCGGGGGATGATGAGGGGCCGTTCGCGGTCGACGTCCTGACTCGGCCTAAGCAAAATCCATGGAGTGCTCAGCTCAGGTTGACTGGGCTCGATTTCCTTCCTGATGGGAACACGATGGTTGTTGCCAGTTGGGACGGATGCGTTTGGAAGGTTTCTGGGTTTAAGTTTGGAAACGAGTTACGGTGGAAACGGATTGCGACGGGATTGTTTCAGCCTCTGGGGGTCCGCTGGATCGAGGAAAAGGTCTACGTCACCTGCCGCGATCAATTGGTGGTACTTCACGATCTCAATGGTGACGAAGAGATCGACTGGTATCAGTGTCTCAACAGTGATCACCAAGTCACTGAGCATTTCCACGAATTTGCGATGGGGCTTCAGACAGACGACGAGGGTAATTTTTACTATGCCAAATCTGCTCGCCATGCAAAACCCGCTTTGGTGCCTCACCATGGAACCTTGCTCAGAGTGAGTCCGGATGGAAAGAAAACTGAAATTTTGGCCAGCGGTTTCAGGGCCGCTAACGGGGTTTGCATTAATCCCGATGGTTCTTTTGTTGTGACGGATCAAGAAGGACACTGGAATCCAAAAAACCGTATCAATTGGGTCAAACCGGGTGGCTTTTATGGGAACATGTATGGCTATCACGATGTTACCGACCAATCAGATGAGGCGATGGATCAACCGCTTTGCTGGATCACAAACAGTTTTGATCGCTCGCCGTCGGAGTTGTTGTGGGTCGACAGTGAAAAGTGGGGCCCGCTTAACGGATCATTGCTCAATTTTTCCTACGGTTACGGCAAGGTTTACATTGTTCCTCACGAAGAAGTGGACAGTCAGATGCAGGGTGGAATGTGCGAGTTTCCAATTGCTCAATTTCCGACCGGCGTGATGCGGGGTCGATTCCACGACGACGATGGTCAGCTTTACTGCTGCGGAATGTTTGCTTGGGCTGGGACGCAGCACCAACCGGGTGGGCTCTATCGAATTCGATACACTGGAAAGCCAGTCCATTTGCCAGTTGGCATTCAGGCAAAAGTCGAAAAGATCGAAATCAAGCTCAGTGGCCAAGTGGATCCGGCAAGTGCCAACGATCTATCGAACTATTCGATCACAACCTGGGATTTGAAGCGTACCAAAAACTATGGCTCGAAGCACTACAACGAAAAATCGTTAGAAGTAGTAGATGCCCATCTAAAATCAGATGGTCAGACGATTGAATTACTCATACCCGATCTTAAACCGACTTGGGGAATGGAGATCAACTATTCGTTAATGTCTCCCGGCGGCAAACCCATTCGGGGAAAGATCCACAATTCTATTTTCAAACTGGTTGAGAATTAGAAAG
>JBCCSJ010000222.1:0-9999 GCA_039200505.1 Planctomycetota bacterium
ATCGATTCTTCACGAAATTGCGGGCGAACAATCTGTTTTCCGTAAATGCTCGCACTAGGCTCGTGCCGGGCAAGGTATCGGATCTGTCGACAGGAAGCTTTCAGTTGCTGTTGAAATGGCAACGATGACCACTGTGAAAACTGTTTATTTTCAAGCCAATAAAGCCGTAAATATGGCGGATATTTGTCGTCTTCAAATTCCAATTTTGCAATGCGAGTGTCGTTGTATTTAAGGTGACCCCAATCTCCCTTGGATTCAAAACTGAATCCGTTAGACAACGGTTGTTCGGGTATCCCAACAAATTGAAGGGATGAAATTGTCAAAATGTCGCGTTTAAGGGGGATCTTAAATTCCTGCTTGCGAATTCTCTTATCGAAAGGAATCGGTACTGATAATTTATTAGTGATGGTGGAATTTGCGAATTGAAGAATAGCTTTTCGCATTAGATCCTGATCCGACCCGGGGGTATTAACAGCTGACTTGAGTTGCCGAGCAAAATTCTGATCCTTAAATTCCACCTGAGAATCTTTAGACACAAGAATTTTTGGCGGTTTTGCATCAATCGCCTTTTGAAGTTCCGCTAATTTCAGCTGTAGGTTTTTCTCCCGGTCTTCGCTTTGCTTTGTCGTTTTCTGCTCATCCTTGAGCTTACCTTCCAAAGTATCATTCTCTTTTTTCGAATCCTCCAGTTCCTCCTTTAAGTTCGAAACCTGCCCTTTCAAGTCAACGCAGACGCGCGACTCTTTTACAAGTGACACTTGTGTCTCACTCAGTTGAACCCTGGTTTCATCAAGCATCGTTTGAGTCGTTTTATGATTTTCCTTTTCCGTTTTTAAACTCGTTTGGTAATTGAGTAAAAAGGGGAGGCTACCTGCTAAGGCGAGACAAATGCCAACGGAAAGCCCCACAATCCCCAATACAATTCCACCAACCTTCGTAGATTCAGAGCCGATTGGGTACGAATTCGGATCGGCATCCTTTTGAAGTTGTTTAGGTGGCAGTGAGGGGGGCCGATCAAACTTTCCAACGTTGCTCCGTCGTTTGGTACGCTGATTTTGTCTTCCATTGAGTAACGGTTGTTCATCGTCAAGAGTTGGGTTATTCAACTCTAATGCTGGTTGGTATTTTTCGCCGGAGTTTGGAGCCTGAACGCCTTGAAGTCGTCCCGGTACAACTATTGGAGTTCCAGTTCTTGCGGCGATAATTTCTACAGGAAGTTTTTCAGCGAATTCCAATTCAGATTGGGAAAATTTAAAAATCTGACCGTTGGGAATCGTCAGGTGGCTCGGCGTAGGTTCTGGAAAAAACTTGATACAGCAATCCCGATCGCAGTCTCCAGCTATATAGGTCGAAAAGGTTCGTTTCCACTGGTCTTTTACGGGCAACAATTCGATTGCTTCGGTAATCAATCGAAGCGGGTTTTCAGGATCTGAAAAAGGCAAGTAAATCGAGCGATTGCGATGCGTCGCGATCAGCAACTGCCCTGCCGCTCCCGAATCGCCAAAAATGTTCTCCCAAGTCTTGCATTCGAGCAGAGACGGCTGAGGAAGTATGACTGGGCGACAATTGGGAAGGATCTCGACCGCACCATCCCAGTTTTTTTCCAACAATCCGGAATTTAACAAGGCTGCCGGACTTGTGTTGGGGAGATTTTTTTGATGAATCGCAACATGGTGACAAAAGAATCCCGCTCTTTTCGAATATCCGGTGGCGGCACAAGATCGCGAAAGTACATACCACTTGTCAGATCCAACGTTGCAGTGAGAAAAGCAGAATCGCGTATGTTTTGGAAAGGGGGAATAGTTGTCATAACAACTGTAGTTTTCGAGATGCTTTTTGAGTTTTGCCGGAATGTGCTGGGTTTGTTTTACCGTCGTAAAACCTGAGCTGGACGGATCCAGCCCTTGTTCAGCTTCGGCATACCATAGTTCGTGATTCTTGCTGATCATTTTGCTGTCTTAATCAACCCACTTCCTGAAAAAGCCAAACCAGCAATCATGGGAAGCTCGACCCGTTTGGGCCGAATATCAGCCGATCTGAACAACGGAAAACCTTCATCGGTAAAGTGCTGGGGGCTTGATCCTAGTGCTGAGACTGGAACGAAGTAAACAGATTGCGAGACAGAGTCAGCAGCATTGACAATCGATGGAATGATCGAGGCCAGCTTTTGTCGCATACAACTTGATTGATTTAAGAACTCAGCAACATCCAGACACGTTTTATCACCTCGACTCGAAAGAGGTGTCGACCAGTCAATCTTTGGAAGCGATTCCATCCATACATCGAGTTTGCAGACGACAACAAACAATGGCTTGTCAATCGGTTCCCCATCGGGAATTCCATTGAGAGACCGAATTCGATTCGCAGCTTCTAATAAAATGTGCTCTTGAAAGCTGGTATTCGATGAAAAATGCTTGGTCTGAGCTTCGTTGCTTACCTCATTCTTCCAACGAGAATCCTGAGTAGGGTCATAGATGAACAATAAAAAATCGGCCCGAGCCATATGACGCGTTCCTGGATCCTGATTGGAATCTTGGCCGGGTTTAAAATGTTCCCCGGCGTTGTCATAAACGCAAAGCATGGTTTTTGGTTTATTCGATGAGTGGCTATTTTTGAGGCCACAGGCATCGAAGTTGTACGAAAATGGCTTGGGATAATGAACTACTTGGTTTCCGTGACTTACTGCGTTGTAGAGCATGCCTCCCAATTGCGTTTTAGGAATCAGTTTTCCCAACACAAACAATTCATTGGCATCCGCACGAAGAAAAAGCTCCTTTTCGTAACGATTCAGAAGTGCATTGCTATTCAGATCGGTGTCGTTGACGTTATATCCAAAATACTCCGGAAAGCGGGATTTCATCCGGTTGATTAACGCAGCCAGATAATACGATTTTCCACTTTGAGGACTTCCCAGAATCGAAACGAAAATCACCTCCCGCTCGATCAAAGCTCGCGGAATGGTGAGATGGCATCGAGGACAGGCCAAGAGGTGGCACTCATCCCCCATCGCATCAATGGCGTTTCCACGGCTATTGAATCTGGATGGGAGAAAACGGATCGGCTTATCCTTTAGTAATAGATCGCCCCGTTTCAAGTCTTCGTGCTCTGACTGCCAAAGAATTTCAGAGGAAGGAAATTCGGACCAGCAGTGAATACAAGTGAGCATTTCCCGCAGTTGAATCATTAGAGCCTCCCCGCTGGCAGACTTTCTATCTGTCGTTCGAAGCAACGATTCAGCAGCGACTGAACCTGGCAGGCGAAAATCGGCATCGCAATCAGAAACCAAATGATTGTCAATACTTGGGGCAAAGCAAAGAAAAGAAGCAGCACCTGTTCGACCGGTGCGTCTTCGTTAAACATGATGATGCCGTAAACGATTCCGCCTACGAGACCCATTCCACTGACAGCGACGACCAAAGAAACGACCACGATCGCCATCGCTTTTTGAACGGCTCCGTTTACTTGCAGAATCTTGGCAGTTTGGTTGGTCCTATCAGCCAGCCGAATGTAGGCTGAATAAAGCCAATACAGGTTGTAAAAAGGGATAAAGCAAAGAGTAATTGCCTTGGCTGCAGAAGGATCGTCCTCACGGAATTTTGCCAGATTTCCATGCCTCAACAGTAGCCAGAAAAAAGTAAAACTGCCTAGTGTCAAAAAATGCAGTAATAACAACGCCGGAATAGGAAATGGAAAGACGACTGAAGTACGCATCGGTGGCGGCGACGGAGCCGGCTTGGGTTCAGGGATGTCGATTCGACGAAGAAATTCGGGAACATTTTCCCACTGTTCTTTGGTGCCTCTCGGCCGTACTCGGTTGATCGTATGATCACGCTCATACATCGATCTGACCTCAGCCAGCTTGAAGGATCCTAAACAACGACCCCGCTGCATTAATTCATACTCTTCAGCCATGCGCAATTTGCGTCGCGAAAAAGTTCACGAGTCTCTATTTTTTACATTTGGATTGGCAAAATTCGCTGCTTTTATTGCCATTTTTATCAGCGAATCACTAGGAACTACGACTCTTTCGCGGAAGTGCGAAAAGCGCATCAATTAAATCCGAAACATTTTCAAAAAATTTTGGAAAGTCAATTCTTGGATAAAAGTGGAGCTTTTTGGGAGTTAGTCCACTTTTTGGCAGCATAGGCTTACCAAAAGAGTTTCGGATATATTGGCAGGGTTGTTTCTCAAACTGAAAGCTCGGGTTACCGAAAATGCATTTCAATCAAACTTGCTGCCGACCTCTCATAAATCAACTCGTGTGGTTTCTGTTAGCAATAGGATTCTGGTCCTCATTGAATCGCCAGATGATGGCCCAGAACGGCTTGATCGTTTGCGGTGCCGAGGAAGTTTTTATTCTCGATTCAGATTTAATTAAGAACGAAGTTCGCAAATCTTGGTCATGGAGAGCTAAGGACTCGCCTGAAATTCCAATTGAAGGTAGGGAATCCTTTAGAAGTACGGACGATTGTAAACCGGTGGGCGAAAACATATTAATCACTTCATCCAGTGGCGGAGTCGCCCTGATCCGTCGTGGTAACAAAAGTTGTCTCTTTTATACAAACGCCAAAAATGCCCACAGTGCCTGTCTGCTGCCGAAGAAACGCATCGCAGTCGCATCCAGTTTTGGCGGTGATGAATTACTGGTTTACCGTATCGAAAAACCGAATGGTAGCCCTGCTCTCCCGATTGCCAAAATCCCGCTTCGAGGTGCACACGGGGTAATCTGGGACCATGAAACCCAACGATTGTGGGCACTTGGATCTGACGATCTATTACAGATCAAATTGGTGCAAAACCGAACTAGTCTGGAACTCAAGACTAACAAGAAGTTTAAGTTACCGACTCCCGGCGGACATGAACTTTCCCGGACAGGTAAGCCAAATAACTTTTTCGTAACAACCGACCATCACGTTTACCGCTTCGACACGACCGAAGGAAAGTTTTCTCCCGACCCAGATCTGGCTGATGAGCCGAAAGTGAAGTCGATTTCAGTCAACCCGCAAACCGGTCAAATCGTCTACCATCAAGCATCACCCGAAAACTGGTGGAGCGACACCATTCGTTTTGTGGGTGGCAAAGAGGCTATCAAGTTGCCCGGTCAACGGCTGTATAAGATTCGATGGGATTCGAAACTTGAGTAGCACCGCTCTCCGAGCGGTAATCCTGCTAATTCGCCTCGGAGATGCGATCTACTTTAAGAAGTAGCTTGGCTCCCTGAGCCGTGAGTAACCGAGCTCATGGTCATAAGACCGTGTACTTCAACCAGCGAGTCAAAACCGAACAAAATCTGCCATGTACCAACAAGCCGTTTCACGTTTGCGGACCGCAGGATGTACCCCGGTCCCAATCGCGTCTAGCCGTTTTCGATCATCTGAATTCGGTTGCGAATTTCAGATGCGTCTCGCTTTCGTCCGTCGTGTTCCAGAATCGCGACTTCGTTTTCAAGAGATTGGCAAAGCGACTGCCAACGCCCTGCGGTCATCATTTCATTTTGAACTGCGTGTAAAGCGGGTAAAGCTTCATCGAGTCGGCCTACGATCATTCGGACATTGGCTAAATCTGCCTTAGCTGCAAGTTGCCCCGGCCAGTTGCCTGCCTGAGGTGTGTTCAATGCTTCGATCAAAAATCGACTGCCTTGCTCATAGGCGCCCGAATGAACTTTGATCGATCCGAGGGTTGCCAACGAAGCAGCTCGAACGGACGGTGTAGCATTCTGGTTCAGGCTGCCCAAAATAGTGACCGCGACTGAATCCTGCCCTTGAGCAGCCATCGAACGAGCCAAAGCAATTCGCAACCACGGTTTGGTAGCTTCCGATGAATTGACTTCGGCTCGTTTGATTGAGAGGGCCGCCAAGTGAGGTTGCCCTGTGGTTAATTGAAATTCTGCGATTGCCGACCAAAGAACGACCTCACTGGTGGTTTCGCTGTTGGGTGTCAAACCAATGCGTGAATACCATGGGGCAAACGCCAGCTTAAGCTCGCTCGGAAATTGATCGGCCGGATGTTTCAGCTTATCCGCTTGTTCCCAGAATACGGTATCCACAGTCGGTAGCATTTGGTGGGCAGGTCGGGAACGAACGGCTGTGAGTTGATTGGCGACTGCAGCTTGCCAACACTTGCGGGCTTGCATGACGTTCTCTAGTCGCATCGAACCCTGGCAGGCCATCATCCAAAGATCGGATGAAACATTGGGAAGGCCTGACCGTGCTGCTAGTTCCGCTGCCGATGCCAAAGTCTGGACAGCCTGTTGCGATTCTCCGGCAGCCACTTTTGCCAGTGCCGAAAGCCGCATCGATTCGAGCTGTAAAGGGAGGCTTTGTATCTCTGCCGCCGCCTGTTCCAACTGTTGGGCCGATGACTGGACTGTCTCGGTCGAAGCACCACCAGAAACGATCTGTTGTTTGGCCGTTGCAAATCGTTTTGCATTGGTGGGGCGAGCTTTGCAGTTTTTCAAATGAGTCGCCCAAATTGCCTCAGGTTTCCCATGGTCCAAAACCGCTGCAACGAACGTTTCGACATTGCCGGTCGAATTGCCAACACTATCGACTAACATCCGTTCGGCCGATCGGATATGCAAGCCGGCCATGGCTGCGGCGGACCGTCTTTTATTAGCGTCGAGCAGACCGCGAACCACCTTATTCAAATCGCCACTCGAGAGTGCCTGACAATTTCCAGAACCTAAAACTAATTCCTGACCGTTGAACCGGATCTCTTTGGCCAAGGGATTGGAAATCACTGCCTTTTGAGTTGCCGCATCGGCTCGATCACCAATTGATAAAGATTCAGAATTTTCAATCTTTGCCAAATTAGCAACTGAACTGGCTGGCTGCGAAATTGAACTGACTGGCTTTTTCAGCGCGGTACAACCGAGCGAAAAAATGGTTGTTGTGATCAAAGCCAATCCAGCCAGAATCAAAACAGGGCTACCGATGTTCGCATTTTTTCGCGTACGTTTCATTGTTTCGTCTCTAATTAAAATCGGTGACGCCAACTTTGCTGCTATGTCACTTTTACAAACTTGAACGTGACTGAATTCTGATTTTCTTTTGATCGGCTAGTTAAGTCACACCGTCAGCGAATCATGTTGCTCTCAAATACCGCCTAAAGACGGTATAACAAAACCACTTCCGTGTGAGATCATTAGTAGATCTTTGGCACAACGTTATGCAGTCGCATTAGACTGGCCCGATCAGCACAATCGGGGTCAGGGCGAATGACTTCGCATGGACAATAGGTGTTCATAGTGCCTTCTGGATTTTGTCCATTAGGGTGTAATGTATGAAGCCCGACCATTCCTTGGCTACGCTGGGAAGCTTCGGCTGGAGTGTTGAAAATGTAAGGGCGGATCATCACGATCAACTCGCTCCGTTGTCTGGTAGTGGCTTGCCTTCGAAACAGGAATCCGATGCGAGGTATATCGCCCAGGATTGGCAACTGGTCCCTCGTGTCATTGACTTGCTCTTCAATCAAACCGCCCATGGCAACCGCCATCCCGTCTTGAGCCACAACCGTACCCGTCACGCTTCGCCGTCTGACAGTATCCACGTTGACGGCGTTGACAGTCGATCCGTCGGCGGCCGGTACAGGAATGGAAGCCCCGCCAAGAACGCGTTCGCTGTTTTCTTCTACGACTCTCAACGTTACAGTTCGGTCCGCATTGATGTTGGGCGTAATCAACAATGATTGTCCAACATCGCGTAATTCAGTAATCGGCGTAGCCGCAACCGCTCCACCTGTTCCAACGCCGATTCCACCTACGATTTGCCCGGGTGTAAATCCGACAGTAAACGGAAGAGTATCTCCAACGAAAATTCGACTCACTTCGTTATTGGCGGTCAAAATCAGGGGAGATGCCAAGGCTGTGACACGATTTTTACTTTCTAACAACTGCATCCGAAATCGAAAATTGTTGTCAATGACCTGAAAGGTCAGGGATCCGGGAATGACACCGGCTAAGCCCAATCCCTGCGTTAATGCTCGCGATGCACCCGAGCCGCCCGGGAATGGAACGGCTGGGGGAACGCCAAACTGCGATCCGTCAGAGAACGCTCCAGCGACATCGTTATCGCCTCCAAAGTATTCGAATGCACTGTTGAATCCATCATCGAGTTCAACTCGCAAGACTTTAACTTCTAGCAAAACCGTGGGTGTAGGAACGTCCAGTTGAGCGATCAACTGGGCAATTTGTTCCATCGTCTTCGGATCGCTGGTGCGAACAACGACCTGATTGTTCCTCTGAATCGTAGATACAAAAATGCTGGCCTCGCTTCGACCAGCCAAGTCAGCCCGCTGTTCTTCGGTGAGGCCACCATTTCGTCGAGCATTTTCAAGTTCCTGAATTCGATCTGCAAAGAGCCTTCTCTGGTTTTCTTGTTCTTCCAGTAGTTGGGGCGTCAAGTCGACCCGAGAACGAGAACGATTATTGAGACCACCACCAAGTCCGCCACCAAGCCCACCAAGGCCGCCGCCGAAACCACCGAGTCCACCGAGTGCACCCAAGCCCCCCAATCCACCGAGGCCATTTAGCCCGCCTCCAAGCCCACCTCCCAGACCGCCACCAAGTCCACCTCCTAATCCTCCGGCGTTACCGCCAAAAGTTCCTAATCCGAGTGCTCGGCCGTCCACGATGTCGAATTTGTTAAATCGTTGGCTTAGCTCAAATAACTCCGTGAAGTTATTATCTGCCTGGTTAAATTGAACTCGATTTCCATACATATGCGAAATCGCTTGAGCGACGGCCGAAGGGTTGGGATACATCAGGGTAAAGACCCGCGTTTGATCTTCCCGGAAATTCGTTAGGTCACTGACGTATTCATCTCTAGTAGCGATACGAATGATTCCCGAAGGCTCTTCGATTCGATAGAAAAGTCCGTTTGCTTTCACAATGGCGTCGATCGCATCGATCGCCGTGACGTTTTCAAGGTAAACGGTGAGCGGTTTCGCACCCGCTTCCGCACTGGTGATTACATTCAAGCCGACCTCTTTGGACAACGTTTGCATCGCCTGAGCGAGCGGAATGTTGTCGAAACTGACCGTTGACAGTTGTTTCCGCGCATTGGGTGGAACGTTGGCTGGCACTGAGATCGGCGGAGAAATGAGTCTATTCTGATCGCCCATCTGGAAATTCGGCGGCGTGACGGCTGAGTCCTGCTGGTAAACCGGATCGACCATCGGCAACAAAGTTTGCTGCCCAAAAGAGGATGAGAGGATGCAACCTACGGCAAGAAACGCAAAAATTGGCAAACGGAATGGTAAATTCATTTTTCCACCGATTAGAGAAAGTGAGCACGCGGGGCGCTTGACTTATCTGGACAATATCGGCAGGGTAAACTTTTCGGGTTAATTGAAAGTTTACGAATTTGCGGAATAATCCGGTTATTGTGGGGATAATTGCGATTTGTTAACGACGTGTTTCGTCCGCAAGTTTGCGGTGTTGGTGTCAACGGATATCCATCTTATTCATTCGAGAGACCATTTTGAGGCACCAATATTCGATTGGTTGGGCGCTTTGGGCACCCTTCCCCAACTCATCAACAACTCGGCCAAAGTGGCCAACATACCAAGGTCAATTTACCCCGTTTGACATTTGGCTTGAATCTCCAACTGAAGCGAATGAAGATCAGGGTAGCGATCTTCCGGCTTTAGGGATGTCGCACGAGTCAGAATCGCCTCAAGGCACTTGGTACTTTTGGGTGTTCCGGAAGTTGGCTGTTGGGAAAGCAACAGCATCCCAATTTTGCCCAATGCGAACTGTTCGCATTGTTCGGTAGTTACCCCTCCAGCAATCTCCAGCGGTGAAGCGAAAGTTAAGGAATGACGTCGGCGAATCGCAGGCCCAGGATCGGACTCAATTTTTCGAGCGTGCTCAAAATCGATTAAGACTACCTGGCTACGTTTAGTTGAAACCAAAATATTTTGCGGAGACAAGTCTCCATGGGTCCAACCGCAACAGTGAAGATATTGCACCACCGATAGCAATTGAAGGAACATTTGGCC
>JBCCSJ010000223.1:0-9892 GCA_039200505.1 Planctomycetota bacterium
CCCTGAGCCACCTCGATTGGATGTGCAATACGAGAAGTCGAAGATCGAGTGCGCGTTCTGGAAGACCGACAAGGGACGCAGCAAGGCAGAGAAGTGTCCCTTTCTCCACTCGCCCAAGAAGGATGGTTGTCTTCGATGCGGAGCTGCAGATCACTGGGTCAGAGATTGCAAGAGACCCAAGAAGAGCGACAAGAATCGCTCTGAGGGCAAGTCGCTGGGACAAGCAAAAGGTGATCGAAGCAAATTAGGGACATTATTCAGCGCTGTCGTCAACCGGAATGGAATGTCGTTGACAATCATAAATGCCTACACACAATTCAATCACGGAGGGCAGGGGACGCTGATTGATTACGAAGCTCTAAAACGAGTTCTGGCCACAGTCAAAGACAAGTTTTGCGGTTTAAGAATTGGCTATCCGAAAATAGGTGCTGGATTGGGAGGCGGTGATTGGAATTTGATCAAAAACATAATTGACGTCGAACTTGCTGGCGAGGACCATACGCTCGTTGAATTTGAGTCAGAAATTGCCGGCTGATTACGGTTTTGCCTGTGAGGTAGTCCAATGAAAGTCCAAAGTCCTGAACTTGGTTTTACCCCAGATGTTCCTCAGGAGTTACAAGAATGTTATCTTAACGCGAGGGTTATTCCGTTTGTTGGTGCGGGAATTTCTGCGGCAATCGTTCGCGAGTCTGGACAAAGACCTCCAAGTTATTCAGGTTTTGTGTCCGGAATTATTGATCAGGCTCGCGAAAACAAGCTCATCAAAAAAGAAGAGAAAAAACAACTCAAAAAATTGATTGACAGTGGTGACCTCAAAACGGCATCGAAGAGAATTCGGGTAAAACTAAGTGAACGCGATTTCGGCTTGATCGTTAGACAATTCTTCAAAGACGTCGATCCAAAACCGTCACAGCATCACACAATTCTGAATCTTCTCAGGTTTAAATTTTATCTGACGACTAACTACGATCGAATTCTTGATCAAATTATCAGTCCGCGACCGGAAGTGCTCACTTATGAGGACCACGCCCTTTTTCAAGGTTTGATGTTGGAAGACTATAAAGATGCGGCACCGGTTCTTCTGAAACTTAATGGTGATATTTCGAGGCCAATTACCATCGCGTTGGGTAAATCGGAAGAGATCGGAATGTGGGATCACGATTCAGACCTGGGCCAAGGTTTGCTGGGTTTATTTCAAAGCTTGGTGGCAAAGTTTACGATCCTTTTCCTGGGATATAGCTTTCAAGACCCAGACTATCGTAAGTTTCTAATTCGGGTGGGACGGATGGTCCCGCAAAGTCAGCACTTTGCCCTAATGCAAAAAAACGAATGGGAAAAAATTCCGTCCAGCGATCAGACCTTGTTAATTGAAGAGGCCAAGATTCAACCCATCTTTTATAAAATTGCAAATAGTAAATCGCATGATGCCTATCGTTGTCTTTGGCAATTTTTAAGCCATCTGCCAAAGAAAGTTGATCAACCGCTTCAGATTGTCAACGGCAAACAGGCAGGATCGTTTTATCTTGCACAAGAACGACAAGACTACCTTGCCCAACAGAATGCGTTTGAAAAACGATGTCAAGGAATCCGGTATCTCACCGAAGGTCTAACCAATGCGATTGCCACAAAGGAGTATATTTTGAAACATTGCGGGAAAAAACTGGAAGGTTTTAAACCGATTTTTTTCAAAGATTTCAGCCTCGAAAGTGAAGAGTTTTATGAAGCTGAGTCCGATTGGGTGTTATGGAAACATCGCGTTTTGAATGCGATGATTGAAAGGACTCGCACGCTTGAACAGCGTCTTGAAGATGGTTGTGAGATGCGAATACTGTGTCAAAAAGATGCAACACTCAAAGAAATAGAATCTGGGGATTCAACAGTCATCGGTCGCTACGAAAAAATGCTGAGGTTTGTCGATAACGAATGTTACGATGTAGAAATTCGTCTATCCTCTGGCTATTCCGTTTCTCGAAGTTTGGGAAGTTTCGCTTCTATGATCGAAGGCCATGGGAAGGGAGCTAACATTGCTGTCGCCTATGCGACTCAAGCGAGGAGCGTGGAATTCACGACTCATTTTTTTGAGGTCAATAGTCGGTTCGCAGAGGAATCTTTAACCCGGTTTGAAAGCGAGTGGGTTAGAGCTAATAACGAATTAAAATCGCGAAATCAAATTTACAATCGACTCGAAGAACGGAAATCAGAATTGTGAGCTTGTTGGAAATTTATCCCCTCGGTGTTGGAAAAGGTGCGGATGGAGTTTTGAGTGGTGCTTGCTCTTCCTCCTTTGTTTTACTGGCTGATCAAAAACCGGTCTTGCTCTATGACCTTGGCTTTGGCGTGACCCGTGCCTTCCAAAAACAATTCGGCCCAATCAGCTGCAAAATTTTTGTTTCCCATAACCACTCCGATCACGCGGCCGAATTGCCGGTCGTCGGAGCCGTTGCCAGGAATCAGGGAAGAAGACTAGTTTTGATTTCAGAGAGACGGGTTATGCGCACTCTCAAAAATCATCGCTTGCATGAGTTGGAATCGACCGGCCTACCGCTCGATGATTTTTACGAATTTGTGGAAGTTGAAGAAGGAAAAGAGCACCCTTTGACCTCAGAGATATCCATTGTGCCGGTCAAGGGTTGTCACTCCGAATTGTCGTTTGGCTTGATAGTGAGTTATTTAGGGCAACCGATTCTGGGGGTTTCGGGGGATAGTGCGTTTTCCGATTCGTTATACGAAAAACTGTGTGTCGCTCGCACCTTGATTATCGATGGCAGACAAACAGGCAACGCGGAGCATGCTGGGTTTGAAGATTTAGAGTCGTGGGCGGCAGAACATCCAGCTTTCAAGATTTTCGTGTCAGGTTATGGGGAGCCGCCAGATCAGATTAAAAATCTTGAGCTACTTGTGCCGGGGAAACGAATCGAAATCCACTCAAGGTTGTAAAAACGATGGAATTCATTAAGTCAAATTATCTTTTCTTTTTTAAAACGGCATTTTTCCTAATTGGCGTGTTTTCAACTCTGTTCGGGATTGCGACTCAATTTCTAGAAATTGATGCGAAATCTCACGGTGTTTCGATTTTGATTGGTGTGGGCCTAGCTGTACTTGTGATTACGCTCGCGCTATTGCTAAAACACATCAAAAGCGTTTGCTTTCGACTCGACGGGGTCGACACGGAAATTTGCATTACGTTTGGTGATGTATTTGAGGCATCTGGAAATTTGGTTGTTCCGACAGGAGCATTTTTTGATTACAAAATTCAATCCGTCCGCGGCAATCAGACCCCAGTTTCTAAGACGAGTGTCCACGGGCAACTCATTGAAAAATTCGGGCAAGAGCTTTTTCGGCGGAAAATTGGAGGAGCACTTAGAAGCCAGCAAAATGGCGTTGGGCAGAAAGTCGAGGACCGCTGCATTAACCCTAAGACGCGATATCCGTTGGGAACGGTCGCGACCATCGTGGATGAAACGGACCGAAAAAAATATCATTTGGTTGCACTTACTGATACGAGTGACGAACTGCAGGCGATCGGTTCTTTGGCAAATCTATTCGGGTCATTGAAAACAGCTTGGGGGCAAATCGGTCAAAAAAACGACATGGAAGACATCGTACTGCCGTTAATTGGCTCAGGATTCGCAAGGCTGAATCTCAGGTATCAATTGAACATTGAAATCTTAATTGCTTCCATCAGAGACTATTCCATGCAAAATGGCATCTTTACGAAACGAATTGAAATTCGTTTACCCAAAAAATTAAGAGGGCGAATTCGCTGCGATAGTATTCGATCAGCTTGGTCATAAGCTGTAATCCAAAGATAGTCGGTGTCGAGTATCGATCGAGCATCGAGGAAATTGGATGTCGAATCAACCAAGCTTCATTCAACGCTATAAGGTTGCAGGCGAGAAGTCTGAATTACGCCAACACGTGCTTAGGAAATCGAAGAAGCCCTAAGCCAAAAGAGTCTTGGCATTTGACCAAGCGTTCTTGTTCTACATTCGGAATTTTTCGTCAATTTTCATCTAGATCCACTTTTGCAAAAGTGACGGGCTCTGCCAAGTCGAGCTTCTTCGGTTAAGATGGGAGTCGATAAAATCAATCCTCAACGGCAGGACATCCCGGGAGACAATCGCACTGGGATCTTGATTTGTTGGAATGCAACTGGATGGATTTCGGCGAGTGTTTGGTTGGTAAAACTGACCCCCAAGAAAATTTGAATTAGGAAACTGAGGGTCCCATGGGTGAAACGGATACAAATCAACGTTACTGGATTGGATTCGATCTGGGTGGAACCAAGATGCTGGCGGTCGTTTACGACAGCCAATTTCAGCAGGTGGGAAAGGCGCGGAAAAAGACGAAAGGGAACGAAGGAATGGAGGCCGGGTTGAAACGGATCAACAACACAATCCGGGATGCACTAGATTCGGCTGACATTAAAAAAGAGCAGGTAGGTGGGCTTGGAATCGGATGTCCTGGTCCGCTCGACTTAAATAAAAGGACGATCCGGGAGGCCCCAAATTTGGGATGGGTCAATGTCCCTGTGGCTAAGTCGATCGAGGACCACTTCGGATTTCCGGTGACCGTGGCCAACGATGTTGACGCTGGGGTGTTCGGAGAATATCGCTTTGGGGCTGGAAAAGGTGCTCGATGTGTGTTCGGTATTTTTCCAGGCACAGGGATCGGAGGAGGATGCGTTTATGAAGGAAAACTTTTCCGGGGTGCCAACTGCACCTGCATGGAAATCGGACATATTCCGATGATCGCCAATGGTCCGCTCGATGGAGCAGGCAATGCGGGAACGCTTGAATCCGTTGCTTCGAGATTGGCAATTGCCGGCGGAGCAGCACAAGCGGCCTATCGGGGGCATGCACCTTATTTGCTCAAACATGATGGCACCGATTTGAAAGACATTCGAAGTGGTGCGTTGTCCGATTCGGTTGCCCATGGCGATCAGGCGGTCGCGAACATTGTGCGACAAGCGTGTATGCATCTGGCACATTCAGTAGTCACGATTGTTCATCTTTTGGCTCCGGATATCATCGTGTTTGGGGGAGGATTGGTCGAAGCGATGCCCGACTTTATGCTTCCGGAAATCGAAAAAGTAGCTCGCATTCGGGTTTTGCCGTCTATGAAAGATGTATTCGAAATTCGAGAAGCCCAGCTTGGAGATAACGCCGGAGTTCTCGGTGCCGCTGCGTTGGCCGAACAGTCTGCTAGTTCGTAAAGTCAATGATTTGTAAATAAAAATGGCTTTGTTTGAGAGTCAGATTCATGCCTGCTGAGTCAACATTTTCCAGAAAGTCACCAACCGGTATCGAACTTGTGGCGGTTATCGATATCGGTTCGTCTTCTCTTCGCATGCAAATTGCAGAAATTAACCATGGTATGGGGACGATTCGCCATATCGACTTTTTCTCTCAGGCGGTAAGCATTGGTAAGGACTCTTTTCTGGCAGGAACGATTGAAAAAAAGACAATCGAAGACTGTGTCATGGTTCTGCGGATTTATCGGGACAAGTTAAACGAGTACGGCATTACCAATGCTGATCGGATTAGGGTGATTGCGACCAGCGCCGTTCGTGAAGCGACCAATCGGATGGCGTTCTGCGATCGCGTTTTCATCGCTACTGGATTCGAAATCGAACCCTTTGATGAAGCCGAAATTCACCGAGTCACTTATTTAGGAATCGTTCCCTTCATCCAATCCCAACCTCGTTTTTTTGCCAGTCAGTCGCTGGTTTGCGAAGTCGGTGGCGGAACTACGGAATTGCTTTTGTTAGACCAATCCGACGTGAAGTTTTCTAAAACATATCGCTTGGGATCGCTTAGACTGCAAAAAATGATGGAGGTTTACGACGTTTCAATCGCCAAGTCGAGATCAATGATTGAAAACCAAGTGCAACAAGCGATATCTGATTTTCGCGGGTCGACCAAACACGCCCGTCCCGAAAACGTGATCGGATTAGGTGGTGATATCCGGTTTGCCGCCAACGAGATTAATCATCAACCCGTTGGCGACGAATTAGTTGAACTCAAGCTTGATGATTTAGAGTCGTTCGTCAACGAAATTGTCTCACAACAGGAAGATAATCTTGCTGCAAAGTATCATATGAGCTTGCCTGATGCTCAGTCACTTGGACCGGGTCTGCTGATCCAGGTGATGATCGCCCGCCGGTTGAAAGTAAACCGTTTTCTGGTGGGCAAGTCGAATTTGAGAGACGGTGTGATCAAAGAAATGATCGAACCGCGAGGTTGGTCCGACACCATTCAAACTCAGATCGTTCAGTCAGCTATTCGGCTGGGACGAAAATTCAAATTCAATGAAAATCACGCGAGGCACGTGGCTAAGCTTGCCTGCAACCTGTTCGATGAGCTCAAAGATCTTCATCAATTGACCTCTCGATATCGGGGGATGCTTGAGCTGGCGTGTTTGTTGCACGAAATCGGTGTCTATATTAGTTCGAAATCAAGGCACAAACATTCCGCCTACCTGATTCGTAATTCTGGCTTGTTCGGAATGGGGGAAAGAGACATCGACATGGTTGCGTTGGTTGCCCGATATCATCGAGGAGCAATTCCGTTGCCCAGGCACGACATCTATTCACAATTGGGAAGGAAATCAAGAGTTGCAGTTTCCAAGATGGCTGCCATCCTGCGGATTGCCAAATCACTCGACGTGAAAAGGAAACAAAGGGTAAAGTCGGTTCGAGCAGAATTCAAAGGAAATCGCTTGGATCTGATCGGAAAAGGGACCGTCGATATCACCATGGAACAACTTGAACTTCGTCAGAACGTCGGAATGTTCGAAGTCATTTTTGGTAAAGAGGTAAGTCTGTTGTCGAGTCGTACTGTTTATGAATAAGAAATTGAAAAAGACTTACTTTAACCGTGAATTAAGCTGGTTGTCATTCAATCAAAGGGTCCTCGACCAGGCACTTAACGATGCTCATCCATTGTTAGAACGAGTCAAATTTTTGGCTATTTCAGCATCCAACCTGGATGAGTTCTTTATGGTACGTGTTGGTGGCCTCGCGATGATCGAATCTTCCAACGCCAACAAGGTTGATATCGTAGGTTGGACACCAGTTCAACAGTTCGACCAGATTCGCAAGAAGGTTCGCGAAATGTATCAAATGCAGGCCGACTGTTTGCGGGAGCAACTCGAACCTCAATTGAAAATGAAGGGTATCGAACGAGTCACAGCATCGGATTTGACTGAATCTGAGAAGGCTCAACTTTCGGTCCAGTTTAAATCAGAGACCCTGTCCAGCATTGCCCCGATTGCAGTTGAGGCCGACGATAGTTTTCCTATGTTGGCGGGGGCCCGCCTTTGCATGTGCGTTCGCCTAAAAAATGAGTCGAACTTGTTGTTATCCGCCATCGAAGAAAACGACTCGATCGAACAGGCAGCCAATCGAAAAACGGATCGATTTGTAATCATCCCGTTTAGTCGATCGATCCCTCGATTTTGGACGTTGCCCAGCGATTCCGGGTATCGCTATCTCCTTTTTGAGGATGTCCTCGCGTTATTTTTGAGTGAGATTTTTGGTGAACAAGAGGTTTTGGAGACGACCATTTTCCGAATCACTCGAAATGGCGATGTCGCTGTTGATGAAGATGGAAGAGTTGATCTTTTGTCGGGCATGCGCGAAATGCTGGAAGCTCGAAGAACCAGCGAATGCATTCGCCTTGAAATTTCAGAAGCGGCGGGAAGCAAGATCAAAGGATTTTTGCAAACTGCAATCGGTGTCAGAAATAAGGATACTTATCTAATTTTTGGTCCCCTTGGACTGGGTAACTTTTTTTCGCTCTATGGCATCCCCGGGTTCAAAGAACTCAAAGATAAACCTTGGGAACCGCAGGAGTCTCCGGATTTTGCGGAAGAACGAAGCATCTTTGACGTCATCTCGGAAAAAGATCGGATGCTGTATCACCCGTTTCAGCAATACGATCCTGTCGTGCAGCTTCTTGAAACGGCTGCTTCGGACCCGGATGTGATCGCAATCAAACAGACTCTTTATCGGACCAGTAGCGACAGTAAGATTGTAAAAGCGTTAGAGTTGGCCGCCGAAAATGGAAAGCACGTGACGGTGATCGTAGAACTGAAGGCCCGATTCGACGAAGCTCGGAATATTTATTGGGCACGTCACATGGAAGAGGCTGGCGTCGATGTAATCTATGGCGTAAGAGGATTAAAAACCCACGCCAAAATGTGTCTCGTGATCCGAAAAGAGCCTACAGGAATTCGGCGTTACATGCATTTTGGAACAGGGAATTACAACGAATCGACCGCACGGCTTTACAGTGACGTGAGCCTATTTACCTGTGACGAACAATTGGGCGTTGACGCGGTCCAGTTTTTTAACGCGATTACCGGTTTGTCAGTACCTCAGACGATGGGCAAGATTGCCGCGGCTCCGATTAATTTACGTGAGACGTTTTTGGAATTGATTCAACTTGAAACGGCAAATGCCGCTCGTGGAGGGGTTGGCCAAATCATCGCAAAAGTCAATTCGTTGGTCGATCAAGAAATTATTGATGCACTTTACGATGCTTCGCAGGCTGGGGTGAAAGTCCGACTCAATGTGCGGGGGATCTGCTGCCTGGTTCCGGGTAAAAAGGGACTGAGCGAAAATATCCGAGTCGTAAGCGTTGTTGATCGGCTGCTGGAACACGCCAGAGTATTCTGCTTCCACCATGCCGGGGACGAACGAGTTTTTATTTCAAGTGCTGACTGGATGGGGCGGAATCTTGACCGAAGAGTCGAATTGTTGGTTCCCGTTGAAGATCGAGAAATTAAATCTCGACTGCTGAAGATCACCAAACTCTATTTTGAAGACAACGTTGCCGCGTCTGAACTTCAGCCCGATGGCACCTATGTTCCAGTGATTCGAAAAAAGAAAAAAGGAAGGGTCCGCTCTCAGGAAGTAATCTTCGAAGAAGCGTGCAAAATACTTTCGGCCAGAACCAATCCTAAAACGACCGTCTTCGAACCTCACCGTGGAAGGTAGTCATCGAGCGTAGCTATTTGAGTAAGCTAATAGTGTTTCCAAAATCCACAGCATCAAAAAAAGGGTTAATAGAAATAACCCCAGCGAGCTTGAGTTTCGTCTCACCGGTTCAGGGCTGAAGGCGTCCCAAGGAACCAGATTC
Organism: Planctomycetota bacterium; assembly: GCA_039200505.1. Classification (GTDB taxonomy): domain Bacteria; phylum Planctomycetota; class Planctomycetia; order Pirellulales; family Pirellulaceae; genus Mariniblastus. The sequence continues at coordinate 9,144 of JBCCSJ010000223.1, forward strand.
ATTTTCATTTTGCCAAGTTGAAGTTCGAACTGTTGTGGTTCAATCACCTTAAGTCGGCTTTCACGGACGTCCGGATTCAATGCAAGTCGTTGAACATCGTAGGATGAGTCAGGCTTTTGAAACCAGAAATCATAGATCCCCGCTCGATTCGTCTCGTTGCTCGTTTTTCCACCGATAGTGGTTTGGTAAGAGTCTTCCAAGATTTGGAGCGTCTTCGTTTCGAAAGATCTTTCGTTAATTTTGTCAGAGATAGGCGAAAGATACACAAAATTTTTTTGGACCTCATCTCTGGGGAATTGAAATCGAAACGTGTCTCCCACAAAATTTTCCGACCGGTCGTATCTTCCGGCGGCCAGGTAATCCTCCATTAACAATTGAATTGCCGGGTACGTTGCGTTACGGCACCAGTTGTTCCAGTCTGGTCCAGCGGTCGTCAAGAACGAGATCACTCTGCCCTTTCCAAAACTTGTTTCAACTACCAACGGTTTGTTTTCTTTGCCTCGAACATTGGCCAATATTTGAGCATCTGAATTTAATGGATTCCAATTTGGATCGGGCTGAACGACGAACTCGATTTGTACGCTATCTAGGATCGAATTTTTAACGTCGAAAACTGGGGCGAAAATCGGATGCCGATTGGGCGTAAAATCCGCAACGTCATTCGGCGATGATTCGGCCGGGATTTCTTCAACTTGTTTCCATGGGAGCGGCAATAAACCGGACCCGTTTTTGAACATCACGTCTGTCCA
>JBCCSJ010000224.1:0-9887 GCA_039200505.1 Planctomycetota bacterium
GTTTTTCATGACAAGGTCATGGTTCCAGTCACCAACAAAAATCTGCGACTCTTTTCTTGGTGTTCGATTGGATGTCCAAGTGAGAGTTTTGCCATCAGGAGAAAAACTGGCCAAACCATCAAAACCCTCGGAATCGGTGACTCGAACTGGTGCTGATTTTCCATTGGCATCGACCACGTACAATTCGAAATTGCCAAAACCATGTTTGTTGGTCGTGAAAATGAGATATTCCGATGACGGGTGATAAAACGGGGCCCAACTCATGACGTTCATTTTTGTAATTTGCTGCTGGTCAGAACCGTCGATATTCATGGTGAAAATTTCGGCGGTCGCTCCGTTTTTAGCAAATCTTCGCCAACAAATCTTTTTCCCGTCAGGCGAAAAGAATGGCCCCCCGTCGTAACCAAGCACGTCCGTCAACTGTTTGACATTGGAACCGTCAGCATTCATGACAAAGATATCCATCATTGATGCGGGATCTTGGTCAAAAAGTTCTTGTTGTTTAGGCGACATCGGTTTCGAATACGCATTCCGGTTGGACGCAAATGCGATCAGTTTCCCATCGGGAGAATAAGAACCCTCCGCATCGTATCCGGTTTCAGTCGTCAATCGATTGTAAGTATCGGTGCTTCTGTCGAACGAAAAAAGGTCGTAGTTTTCGTCGTAGTCCCATGAGTAACGTCGTTGTTGACCCGATTCTCGGAATTCGATTTCCTGTTTCTGTTTTTCAACCGCTTGTGGGTCGTCCTGGGTTGAGGCATAAACGACCAATTGATTGTTAGGGTGAATCCAGGCGCAGGTGGTCTTCCCATGACCAGGTGAAATAGATTCGACATCCCCAGTTTCAAAGTCGAGTAGGTAGATTTGAAAAAAAGGATTGTCAGCCCGGCGTTCACTTTGAAACACCATCAGATTTCCGTCAGCGTTGTAATATCCTTCTCCAGCTCGACGCCCCTCGAACGTCAATTGTCGAACGTTGGAAATGAACTGAAGCGGCTTTATTGATGAGTCCGACTGTTGTGCCGCCGAATCATTCGCGGAAATCCAGATGATCGCAGTGGAAAACAGCAATGTTGCTAGAAAGTGAATTTTCATGGCGATTGTCAAAAAACGATGTAGGTTGTCTTGGTCGTAAATTCAAAACGTCCAAATTGGACGCAATACTTGGCAAACTTTCGTTCGCATGCGGTTAATTTTGCAAGGACGAAAACATTCACACCAGAACAGATTCGTTCTTTTCACCTCTTGTCCGCCTACGAAACCGCGCTTTTTGCCCGTCAATTCCCGCTGGATTCAACTACCCGTAAAAAGTCGAGAGCCGAACACGGTGAAATCGTGCATGTCGCTCCAAATTCGTTCGCAAAAGACGCCCAAATGGGTTCATTTTGTAACGATTTCAACCAAGTCCAATGGTCGCTCGCATCGTTATCAATTGCGAAGAAGATCGGTATCCAATAAGGTGTTGATGTCTTGAAAATAGAGGCTTTTAGGCCAATTTCAGCTACAATGCATGGTCGAGAAAACCGATCAGGTCTTAGGAAGAACCGGCGACAATGCCCACTCGCTGGTAAAATCAGTGCCCGAGGTGAATAAGTCAAATGATTGCGAATAGAAGTTACGATTGTATCGTCATCGGCGCCGGACCAGCCGGATCTACGGCAGCTGCGATTGTTGCCGAACAGGGGCTTAATACTCTGTTGATCGAACGAGATAAAATGCCAAGGTTCCATGTTGGGGAATCCTTGATGCCTGAAGCTTATTGGATTTTTGAAAGGTTGGGCATCGTGCGAGATATGTCTCGCATAGGTTTTACCAAAAAGAACGGTGTTCAGTTTGTTAACTCAGGCGATAAGGAGTCGCGGCCCTTCTACTTCCACGAGCACGACGATCGTCCATCGAACATGAGCTGGCACGTTAAGCGAGCTGACTTCGACAAGTTATTGTTTGAAACTGCCTTCAATCGAGGCGCAACTTGCATGGACGAAACTCGGATCGTCGATATCGAGCTGTCCAACAAATCGAATCAACGGGTAACCATTCAAACAGCGGATGGCGAGCGGTCAGATGTATCAGCAAAAGTGATTGTCGATGCATCGGGTCAGTCATCTATGATCGCCAATCGGAAGAAGCTGAAAGAATACTATCCCGATTTGAAGAAAGCTGCGATCTGGGGATATTTCGAAGGCGCAAAAAGAGCAGGCGGCGACAATCCTGAAGTGACCTGCATCTTACATACAAAAACCAAGGATGCTTGGTTTTGGTACATCCCACTCAATGATGGGACCGTAAGCGTCGGTTTGGTTGGCGATAGTTCGTTCCTGTTGAAACGAGGTGGTTCGCCGCAAAAAACCTTCGAAGCTGAAGTCAAGAATTGTCCTGGCATTCAACGTAGATTGATGGATGCGAATCTCGTATCCAAGTTCAATGTCGCGAAGGAGTTTTCTTACAAGACAAGTCAACAATCGGGTGATGGTTGGGTTCTGGCCGGTGATGCTGGTGGTTTTATCGACCCGATTTATTCATCTGGAGTTTATCTGGCTCTGAAGTCCGGTTTAATGGTTGGCGAAGCAGTTGCAGAAGGTCTGCATAAAGGTGACGTGTCCGCGAAACAATTAGGCAAGTGGACCGACGAGTTTGAAGGTGGCGTGAAGTGGATTCGGAAATTGGTCCGGGCCTTTTACACCAAAGAATTTAGTTTTGGATCCTTCATGAAAGCTCATCCCGAACACGGTGAAAACGTTAGCAATCTGTTGATTGGCAAAGTGTTTGATGGGAACCCTGGCAAAATTTTCGAAGATCTAGATCCATGGATCGAGCGGGCCAAGAATGGCGAAAATATGAAAGTTGCTGCGAGTTAAGTTCTGCTTCCGAATTTGATGCCGATTAACTTTTAATCAACCGATGGTTCATCTGCTTCTGGTTCGACTGAGAAATCGAAAGCCAGATCTTCGGCAAGCATTCGAATTTCTTTTTCTAGCCTTTTTATGACGCGAGATTTGTTGACGTAAACCGAATGGATCGGTAGTTCCAGCTGGCTGCCCACTTGGGCAGCCGGTATCATGTGAGTCCATGTAAGTTCGAAACAGAGCCATGCCCTTTCCTGAAAATCGGGTCGGACACGACGGCACGCCTCTTGATAAACTCTTTCTGAAAAGATCTTGACCCAATCATTGTCCGGGTCGGCAAATTGATGGTGGACTCGGGTGTCTTCCACACCCATGGGCATCAACGATTCGCGGCGTCGAGACTTTCGGTGAAGAAAGTCTTTGATCTTATTGGCGGTAATCGTGCCAAGCCATCCTCGAAATTTTCCTTTGGAAGGATCGTATTCAAACGATCGGATCGCCTTGGAGACCGCTGTCAAAACCTCTTGCACGATGTCGTCAGTATCAGACGGTTGTAGTTTCTTTTGAATGCAATAACTGCGAACAATTTGGCCATAAATGGTTTCAAATGTTCGCCAGGATTGCTCGTCTTTCTGATCTCGAATCCTCAAAAGCAGGCTTTTCGAAGTCGTGGGAGAATTTAGATCGCCAGAACTCAATGATGTAAGCTTTCAAAGATGAATTCATTCTCGAGAAAATCTTTGCCCAGTATCGGACAACTTTACCTCAATGGGCCATCTGATTTTACGAAAATATTAAGCTTAATGTTGAACTAGTTTCTGACTTTTCAACTTAAGTTAGAACGGATGTTAAGGTTTGGCGTTAGAAGTCCGCTGATCCAGAAAAAGATTCGACAAGTGGACCAGCAATCTCAAGTGTGGTCGAGTTGATTTTGTTAGTCGATGTTAAATCCCAATAAGTTTGCCGAATTTTCTCTAGCATCGTATCTTGAGAAAATTGTTGGTGGGCCTTTTGATACGCTTGTTCGACCAATCTGTTTCGAAGGTTAGAATCCTGTAGCAGGTTCGAAACGTGATGGCCAAGTTCTTGTGCGTCTTCATATCCCGCTAACAAACCTGTTTCGTTGTGGGTGATCACTTCCGGAATCCCACCCACGGAAGTTGAGACAACGGGAACCTTCATGAACATGGCTTCTAAAGGAAGAAGCGGAAGTCCTTCCCAGCGGGGTGTCATCAACAGCACATCCAGTTTTCCAATCACTTCGAGCGTTGAGGCATGGTCGAGACTGCCGAGCAATTTCACACGATCGCTTAGTCCAAGATCGGAAATCATGGCTTTGACTTCTGGTTCAAGTTCGCCACCCCCAACCATTACGAACTCGACCTGCGGAAGATGTTTGGCAACTTCTACAAATAGTTGTGGGTTTTTTTGAAACACAAATCGCCCAACGAATCCAACGCCGATTCGTTTTTTCGGCGACATCGGTTTAAGCGGTAAAATACCGTTGTGAATGACTCGATAAGACTGCTCGTTGGGCATCAATCGCTGTTCAACGGCGAGTTGATGATCATACTGGGCAACGAATAAAACCCGATCAAATCTTTGAATTGTCCATTTTTCGGCAAGCTTGCCGAGCGTTCTAGGAACAAACGGTTTTCGGTTGTGATGAAAACCGTGAACGGTGTAGACAGAAGGGACCGGGCAACGTCGTAATGAGCGAAAAAATGCTGCTCGCCCGCCATGGCAGTGAACAAGGTCAGGTCTTACTTCGTCAATCGTATTTGCGACCGCTCGAACGGCCTTGGGATCGGTACGCCCTCTAAAAAAATCTGCCCCGAATACGTCGATGCCTGCATTGGATGCCTGTTCGGCAAGGTAGGAATCTTTTTGGCACATCAAAGTGCAACTGTGGTCGGAACCGATGCTGGTCAATAGCTGCATCACATGATTGGTTCCTCCACCGGGCGTTCCATCTGCAACAATTTGAAGAATCTTCATGGAACTATCCTTGGCTGGAAATGACGAGACTGGGATCGGATGCTTCGCACTTATCTTCAGTGTTTAACCAGTGGCTAAGATCTTTGCCCAAGATTTCCGACGTCCTTTGGATGTCGGATTTGAAGTAGTGGCTCAATTCGACTTGGAATTCGGGTGATAACGGTTTTCGTTTCTCCGGTTGGCGAAACCATTTTTTGGCTTGATCAATCCAGCCCCCTTTAAATTTGCGGGCTGCAAATCGCACCGTATTTATGATCGGTCTGACAGGTTGAGGAGGGGACAAAATGAATTTGGAAAATGCGGGGAAGCGATGGCCATGGGCAGCATTGACACGCTCAAACTTTTCCATCGCAAACTCTGGTAAACCGAGAAATTGCAGGGTTTCTCGATAGCAAAGTGCATTGTCGGCTGCGAAATCATCAAACAAGATCACTTTGCGATTGTGTTCTGGGACAAGTTCGAAAAATCTTTCAAGTTGAGGGGCATAACTTGCAACGTCACCGTATTGCAAAAATTGTTCCGCTTCGCAACCTTCTGGAATTCCCTGCCCTATTTTTCTGGCTTCTTGGCGATGCCACGCCTTTTCAAAATCAGGCTCGTCCTCGATGCAACTGAAGAGGATTTCGGAATGGAACGCATGAACCACGTCGACGGGATTCCGGAGCATCACAATGAATTTTGCGTCGCGATTGAATCCAAGGATGTTGGAAATCGCATTCTTGGAAGCTAGGTAATTCGTGGATCCTTCGCAGATGACTCGATGCTGATCAGTCGCTGCAGAAAATAAAGCAAGGTAGGCATCCAACGAGTTGATACCGTGGCGATGCTTTAGGATGGGGTAATCCGTTGACCAAAAAAATGGCTCTTTGGGATCACAAAGAAAAACATTGGGATGACAATTTAAATAGTGGGCCATTGCACTGGTGCCGCATTTGGGTGCGCCAATAACAAAGGTGTTGGGGTGTTTACGCGGCATGAAAATCTCCTCTTGAATGGATGATTTGTTTAAGGCTCGACAGGGTTAGCAGGCGGCAGTACGAAAGGTCAAATCGTGTTGAAATTCCAACCAGTCGTTTTGCCAACCACCAGTTAAACAGGTTTTGAAAAATCGTGACCGAAGCCATCGTGTAAGCAAGTCCAGCAATCCCCAAGTAAATGATTCCGGGAATTCCAAGTGCAACGATCAGGGTGGCAGACGCGATGTTGACCCAAAGAGTTTTGCTTTGGTGACCGGTCATCATCAGCACGTTCTCACACGGACCGGTAAGGATGCAGACCAATTGACCAATTGCCAGGACTTGCAGAATCGGCGCTGCCTGCGAGTAATAACTGCCAAACGCGATCGTCAAAATGGCTTCAGGAAAGCAAAGCATAGTCACCGCCGCGACAATGCCGGGAACACCAGCGAACAGCGTGGCCAGCCCAATCATCGACTGCAACTGCGATTGACGTCCTTCTGAAAGTAGCTTGGGAATGAAAGGTAAAATTGCAGTTCCCGAAATTTGAAGTGGGATCGTCAGGAATGCGAGCAACCGCTGAGCCGAACAGTAGACTGCTAAAGCTGACGGAGCCACCATGGCCCCCGCGAGCCACACGTCGGCCTGTGAAATGGAAAGCCCGAATGACTGGGTCAGCATCAACGGAATTGCCAAAGCCCAGATTGCCTGAACCTGGAAGTCGGGCGTCGATTGAGTTGGATTCGGATCTGCGACGGAAGACCCTGTTTCGAGTTTTTGGCAATAGAGCGACCATCCAAGTGGGGGAAGCGTGATTACCAGGCAGGCCAAATAAATCCACAGCACTGTTAGAAGTGTGCATTGACCAAAAACGAAACTGGTCACAATCAAAATCGCCAGAAATAGAAGATGCGGGATTGGACCGCCAGCAGGGCTGCCGTAGAGATTCGAAAAACGGGTTTCCTGAAATCCCCGGTGCGTTTCCGCCCAGACAAAATGAAGGTTGCGAACGAAAACGACCGCACCGAAAGCCAAACCGATCTGCCATGGATTTAAGGAAGACGTTTGCGTAAGCAAACTTCCTGCCAACAGTCCTGCCAATGACCCGACCAAGATACCGCCTACTATCGTAGTAGTCGTTCCAAGGCGAATCAGTTGGCGGACGTGAATTTGTAAGTTGTCAACTTCGCTTTCTTCACAACGTTGTCCTGCCAGGATTTTTACCAACGCTCGGTTCATTCCACAACTGGCCACCAAACAGGCCAGGGTCGTAATGCTATATAGCAAAGCAAAGATCCCAAACTCGGCTGGAGGAAGGGTTCTAGCCAAGACGGCATTGATTCCAAAAATGGAAATGAATGCCAGCAAGCGAGCAATAAACACACTCAGCGCGCTGCTTGAAAATCGCTTGAGAATCGAAGGTTGTGGCGAAGTCATAGGGTCCCAGGATCAGATTTCTTGCTGGATGTGCCCTGCTTGAGTTCTCTTGAATGGGCAGCTAATGGCACCGGTGACGACCAAAATTACGTTACCCCAATGTCGTTGGTGACAATTCTGGAAGACTTGAGGGAAGTCCCTCTTTCTATGGCGTGGAAGCTTGTAAATGGGACCCTTGGTGCCTGACCTTGACGGGGTGAGGCCGGATCTTTAGATACTTAATTCTGGTTTGGATGAACGACTCGATGCGGCTGGACAACCATTCGGGAACGCCAGCGGGCTCATCGTCCAAGTGATTTTTATTGATCGGACTCAGGCCAAACTCACAGCTCTTCAATTTACTTTTTCTCTTTGTATGGCTCTGCAAATGCGTCATTTTGCTTGGTTGATCCTGATTGCGCTATCGGTGTGCGCATGTGGTTGCCATCGATTGACGGTCAATGCGATGAGGCCAACCGAAATACCGCTCGATGCCGTTCCGGAGTCACGATCCACTTTGGTTCCGATCGATCACCGGTTGTTGGGTGCAGATATCCCACCGGAACATACCGTGGCCGCTGGCGACGTGCTTGGCGTCTACATCGAGACAGTACTGGATACTGAGGGACAGCTTCCCAACGTCGACTATCCGTCCTTTCGCACAAAAAATGCTCCGGTCGAACCGTTTGTGGGATTGCCGGTCAAAGTGGAAGCTGAGGGAACAATCAACCTGCCATTTATCGATCCAATTTACGTGAACGGGTTTTCGATACCTCAAGTCAGGTTGGCAATTAAAGAGGCTTACGTTCGATCGAAGAAGTTAGTCAAAGGGCGTGAAAATATCATGGTCTCTTTGATCACACCTCGGTCTTTCCGAATCAATGTGGTGCGGCAAGATACGCGATACAACCAGCCTGGACTTCAGCAACCTAACCAGTTTGAAGTATCCCAAAGATGGTCGGGCACGACGGTTTATCTGGAACCTAAAGAGGCTAGTGTGCTGACGGCTCTATTAACGACGGGGGGACTTCCGGGAATTGACGCGATGAATGAAATCTGGGTCATGAAGGGCGTCGCGAACTCTGACTTGACCCGCGAAATTGTCCCGATGATTTCGAAATTGGAGGGGCCTTCTCCGATCATGATTCCGAAAGGGGACACCAAACTGATTCGAATTCCGCTGACCCAACAAATCGGAGCTGATTTACCGTTTGGCCCCGAAGATGTTAGGCTCGGTGATGGCGATGTCGTCTTTCTTCCACGACGTGAAGGAGACCTGTTTTTTACTGGTGGGCTTCTTCCCGCAGGCCGATTTCCCTTGCCCAGAGATCGCGACGTCGATGTGCTGGAAGCAATCGCTATGTGTACCGGTAATACTTACGGTCCGGTGGGCGGGCAGAATTCAGGAATTCTTAAAGGTGGAGTCGGTGCGATTATTCCACCCACAGATTTGTTTATTATTCGACGTGTTCACAAGAACAAACAGATCAAAATCAGGGTCAATCTGAACCGATGTTTTGATGACCCCAACGAAAGAATCCACATTAGCAAAGGCGACATGTTGGTTCTGAAATATCGTCCGATCGAATTGGCAGGAAATTTGGCCCTGAATTTATTTAACTTGAACTTTACGGTTTCCAAGGTGCTTGGCAACACTTCTGGAACTACCGTGGTTCAGTAGGTCAGTTGCTTGAGAGTACTGATCGATTGTCAGAAAACGTCGAAGAAGTGGCCGAGGTTAAGATTCTGGACAAAGATCTGTTTTGCAAATTCGGACTTGATTTTCGACTCGATTCTACCAATTCGGTTAATTTTTGACGAAATACGTCACGGCTAAATCCCTCGGCGTGCTGTCTGATTTCGTCGGCATCAAAAAACCCACGCGGCAAATCCGCTACCGTTTGCATGGCTTCGGCGACCGATTCGGGTGTTTGATCCTGAAAAAGGACTCCAGTTTTTCCGTGGATAACGGTCTCAGCAACGCCACCTCGGTTGATTCCGACGACAGGAGTCCCGCACGCTTGGGCCTCGACAGGCATGATGCCGAAATCTTCAACGGCTCCAAATACAAATGCCTTGGCTCGTCGCATATGATCGTGCATGACCTTGTCTGATTGGTATCCCATTAGTTCGACGTTGTCGCCAGCTAATGATTTGATTTTTGACATCTCAGGACCGTCGCCGATCACCACTAATTTTTGATCGGGAAGTTTCTTCATCGCTTCCACTACTAGATCAAAACGTTTGTAAGGAACTAGTCGTCCAGCGGCCAGAAAAAAATCGTCTTTGTCGCGCTGGACTGTCATCTTGTGTACGTCACACGGAGGATATACGACGTGGGCTTCCCGGTTGTAAGTTTTTCGAATTCGATTGGCAACGTAACCACTGTTAGCCATGTAAATGTCAGGCCGGTCAGCGGTAGAACGATCCCACATGCGGATGTAATGCAGAGCGGAGCGAACAATTTTGGATTTTAAACCGCGCCTCAGGTTTTGCTGAACCAAATATTCGTGATACATATCCCAAGCGTACCGAATCGGCGTATGAACATAAGTCAGGTGAAGTTGTTCGGAACTGGTGAGACAACCTTTCGCGAACGCATGACTGGACGATAAGACAATGTCGTAACCTCGCAAGTCGAATTGCTCAATCGCCATAGGCATGAGCGGTA
>JBCCSJ010000225.1:0-9851 GCA_039200505.1 Planctomycetota bacterium
CTCACGTCGAAAAAACCGGTTTTTACAATTTGGGATGATCATGACTTTAGCACCAACGACAGTCGAGGCGGTCCTGATATCGACATTCCGTTTTGGAAAAAAGATTATGTCTACCCTATGTTTCGTCAGAATTGGGCCAACCCAGGGTACGGGGGCGGAAACAAACAACCCGGCTGCTGGTATCAATTTTCTATCGGGCAAGTCGACTTTATCATGTTGGATTGCAGGTATTATCGGACCAATCCAAAAACCAAAAATCCGTCCATGCTGGGTCCAGTTCAATTAGCTTGGTTGAAAAAGGAACTCGCAGAGTCTACCGGCAAATTCAAAGTCCTATGTTCGTCGGTTCCGTGGGATTTTCGGACTAAAGGCGGTAGTCTGGATACGTGGAATGGCTACCAAAAAGAGCGCGAACAGATTTTCAAATTCATCGAAGATCAAAAAATCGAAGGTGTGATTTTGGTTTCAGCAGATCGCCACAGGTCTGATTGTTGGAAAATTGCAAGGCCCGAAGGATACGACTTTTTTGAATTCAACAGTTCGCGACTGACCAACCAACACATTCACCCAACAATGGACGAAAAAGGTGCGATCTTTAGTTTCAACGATCCCCAATCTTTTGGCCTGGTGACGTTTGACACAACTTTAGATGACCCAACGGTGAAGTATGAAGTCGTGGACATTAACGGACAGCGTCCTCATGAAATCACGATTCAGTTCAGCCAGCTGAAATTGGCAAATTGAAACGTGGATTTGGATTGAAGACTTGGGAATAATCTTGCTTACTCAGAATGTCCAATGACCCATTCGTTACCGATCGAGTCGGTATCTATTTTTTGAGTGGCTCGCAATCCGTTTGAATAAACGATTTCAACCGACAGATACTTCTTCAATTCGGACTTCGATAAAACGACGCCCTGTTGAAGATCAGACTGGCCCAGATAGCTACCACCGGCGTTAAATTCAAAAGATCGTTTGGAATGAGGACCTTCGAAATTCAATCGAGTGCCAGCTAACGGTAGTTTTGATTGGATTCTAACACGGACTTGTTCGCTCAGATTCGATTGGTTTTCCAGCACGATTAAGTCACCGCTATTTTCTTGCACCAATAGATCTCGATCCCCATCTTGATCAATGTCGGTACCAGCAACACCGTTGGAATCGTTAGGAAGTACGACACCGCTTCTTAAAGGCCACAAAGTTTCAAAGCGGACTTTTTCGGTCGGGTTTTCGGAACGAATACCTTTCAGAACCCAACTGAGTCCACCGTCCATAAAACCGGTTTCGATCTGATTGGGGTAAAAGTTGTTTGCGATAAATAGATCGACTACTCCGTCCCCGTCATAATCGCCGGCATCGATCCCGAACGACGGACTGATTTGAGCCAGATGAGGAAGAGGCATCGCTACGAACTCTCCTTCGACATTCCACAACACCGTTGTGTCCAGCCAATTGATCTCCATCGAATTCTGTTCACAAATCTGTTCGGGTTGATAAATCTCGGTCAAATCAGCCAGGGCAAAGCTTTCGTAAGTCTTAAATTTCTCTTTAATGTACGGCATAGCATGGGAAGAACAGCTTCGCCCCCGAATCGGAAGTTCTCGGTCCCCTTCAAATTTGGTTTCCACTAAATCAATGGTGCCGCTGTTGTCAAAATCAGAAAAGTACAAACGGTGAGGATGTTTTTTATCGGCATGATATTTTGTATTTTGTCCCTGATTTGTAACGACATAATCCATGTCCCCATCTTGATCAAGATCGTAGGCGAGGATGCCCCGCCACCAACCTTTGCGTGATCCAAGGCCTAATCGTTGGGTGTCATTTTCCAATCGTCCTTCGATATTTTTGAAAACTGAGACAGGCCCCCAATCCAGTGCGACCAACAAATCTACCCAGCCATCGTTGTCGAAATCTGACCAAACGGCTGAATTCACCAATCCAACTTCAGACAGCCCATTTGAAACGGATTCGTCAGCTTCCCGGAATCTCCCTCCTTCGTTGATCAACAACTGGCTTTTCGGCATCAGCGGATATTGGCCGGGAATCGAGCGAGATCCAACAAAAAGATCAACATCCCCATCTTGATCAAAATCAGCTCCGCAAACAGAGATACCATTGAGTTTGTTTTTTGGCAGAGCATTTTCAGCCCATATAAATTCGGGTTGGCTTGCATTGCCCTGATTCAAATACAATCGGTCTGCCAATGGATCCGCGTCCGGTTCCCACTCAGAGCTACCGCTAACAACGTAAAGATCCTGATCGCTGTCTCCGTCGGCATCAAAAAATAAAGCAGCCATGTCTTCAGAATTTTGGTGATTTATCCAAGGACCTGAAACTGGTTCGAATCGTTTTCCTTGGCTAACAAGCAACTGGCCAGGCTGACCGGCAGCCCCGCCATTGTAGATATCTGAGACGCCATCACCGTTTAAATCTGTCAGTGCAATTGATCCCCCTAGCTTGCTCAGTTGATAGGGCAAAAGAGGTTCTCTTTTGTAATCATCAAAGTCATTTTCGGCGTGAGAAAATTCGAGCCCTTCCAATTTTTTTTGGACAAAAATTGTTGGTTGGGATTCAAACTGCGATTCGGGAGATCGCTCTTCCGATTCGAAAATCCGGTATTTTTTTCCGGTTTCTAAATTGGCGTGTTCTTGAACCGTACCATCGGGCCACGTAATTTTGAGCTTGGTCAGGTTTTCAGCAGATTGAAGCCCGAAATGAATGATCGGTTCGTCGCTGCCAAGATACCCTCTGGCCGGAAAAAGAGTTTTGGTTTGATAAAAATCACCCTGCCAGATTTCAACCTTGGTCCCGAATCCGAACCGGTTGTTGTTGGCACAACGAAATTCAAAAATTATCCGCGATCCTTCAGTGGATTCATTTCGATAAACCAACGGTTTTTCATAATAGTTATTAACGATCAAATCGAGATCGCCGTCATTATCGAAATCGGCAGCCGCGAGTCCGTGGCTTACCCCTTGATGATCAAATCCCCAGTCTGGTCCTATCGACTCAAATTGAAACCCACCTTTGTTTTGAAACGCGAGATTCTTCTCCCTAAGCTTTCTGACGTTTAATTGATAATCGTTAATTTCTTTTTGAGTCGCACCTGCGGCTTTCATTTTTTCCAATTCGATTTGGTCATCCGAATTCATGCTGTCTGTCGCATGCCCATTCGTAACCAGAACATCTTGAAGCCCGTCATTGTTTATGTCGATGAACCGGACCGACCAAGTCCAATCGGTGCTGGACATACCCGCCATCGAGGCGGCTTCCATATACTTGCCCCGTCCTGAATTCACGTGGACGACGTTTTTCATGTATTGCTTAGGTTGCCCGTAAGTCAAAAAATCTGCGGCCGAACCGGGCCCCGACATCGCTCCCATGGCGATTTTTTGTTGGTAATGGGTCGTCGGAGCCATATCGGCAACCATCAAATCATCCCAGCCATCGTTGTTTAAATCGCCCGCATCCATTCCCATCGAAAACCACGGCGTATGAACAAAACTGTCCGGTGCGATGTCCGTAAAAGTCCCATCTCCATTATTTTTCCAGAGATGATTGGGCGATTTAAGGTCATTGCTGACGTACAAGTCAGGCCACCCATCCCGATCGTGGTCGTACCAACCACAAGACAATCCGGGACCGAAAGATTCTAGCTTGGCCTGCTTGGTAACATCGTCAAAAACGCCATTCCCGCGATTCCGATACAAGATATCTTTTTGTCCGGAAATGTGCGGTTTGCCTTGAACCATCAAGTAGTCTTCTCGATCCTGGCTTGCGATTTTTGCCTGACCATTGACTGTTATGATTTCTGCTTGTTTCGTCGGAACGTGATTACGATAAGTGACCACATAAATGTCGAGATCACCGTCGCGATCATAATCACAGAAGGCGCCGATCTTACTAGCGCCTTCAAACTTTAATCCTCTCGAATTGGCTTCGTCCTTGAATGTGCCATCTCCCTGATTTATATACATTAAGTTGTAATGGCCCATGTTGCAAACGAACAAATCAAGATCACCGTCGTTGTCTACGTCAGCAAAACTCGCGCCCGAGGCAATTGGATTGTCACCGTTGACACTCCCGTCCACACCTGCCGATTGTGTCACATTTTCGAATTTGAAATTACCAATGTTGCGATAAAGTGCGTTCGGAACACTCGCGCCTAAAAGATAAATATCAGTCCGTCCATCCCCGTCGTAATCACCTAAAGCGACTCCCGAACCGGTCTCCAAAAATTTTTCTGGAACGTCTGATTGAAAGTCGTTTTCAAAATTGATGTTATGATCTTGAATGGGCGAAAGCAGTTTCGAGCTTTCACTTACCGCCGGATCTTGAAGTGGGATCGCCAGCAAATTCTCACTGATCGAATGGTACCCTTGAGGGACTTCGCGAGGATCCGAAACCACAGTTTTGGTCTTCTGTTTGGCTGCCATCCTTGACCTGTTGGGGTCGTTGCACCCTATCGTTAAAACGATTCCCGATGCGAATAAAATAAATACCGGGCGGCTCAACAATAAATGAATCTTTTGAAAATCCATGATCCAAATTCGATGGTTTTGATTTTTGTTTCCAAGGTGGCGATTTTGCGATCGACCTATTGTTCTAATACGAGATTATAGATTCCCTAGTTCAAATGACATGCTAACCCATCGAGGTCACCATGGTGATTCGCACTCGGGCAATTCATTGGTTTTGCTTTCCAGCCAGTATTTGATCCGTGGCTGAATGAATTCAATTTGAAAATTCCAGAACACACGGTGGAGTCAATCGAATTTTTTCCAAACCTTAGACTATCAAACCGATAAAGATCTTTGACGGGTCGGCACTGCGAAACTGTCGATTTGAAGTGTTTTATGTGAGTTTGGGTCGGTTTTTCACGGTAGTGCCGCAGCTTCGTCCCAGAATCGAATCAAAATTTGTTTGACGGTGCCTCGGTAAAAGGGAGGATTATCCAGATGTTCATACTCAAAAAGGCCGGCACTTTCGGTGCCAGCCTTTTCAAGGTTTGAACTAATTGGGAATCGTTTACCAGGTTAAGCATCCGGCATTTCGATTTCAAAACCCTCTCGATACGGTCTAGCGAGCATGGAATTCGCGATATCGTCACCCACGATTTCTTCTTTTTTCCCATCCCAATTCAAATCGCGTCCAGTACGGGCAGCGATCCCAGCAAGATGACAAAGGTTGAGCATCTGCATGTGCGAGTGAACGTCCGAAATTGGTTCGAGTTGATTTTGATGGCAGTGCAGAAAGTTGGCCCAATGAGCTCTTCGTCCGTCTGCCTCCATTGGCAAACCTTTGTATACTTTTTTGATGGCATCTTCCGGCAAAGGATTGTCCTTGAGTTCTTCAACTGGCTTGCCGACCAACTTTCCTCGGTTGACAAAAATCCGGCCCTTGTCACCTTCGATTAATACACCATTATCGGTGTCGTTCCGGATAATTACTTCAACATCGTTGGGATAGGTCACGACAAAGTTGAATTTGGTTGCCGTGTTGTAACGATCCTTTTGAACGGCGACGCCATCTTGGAACTCAACCGGGTGTTTCGAAGTTCCCGAAATTGAAATGGGGGCATCTTGATTTCCACTGGCTTTAAGAGCCCAATTGGCAATGTCAACATGGTGAGCACCCCAGTCTGTCAGTTTCCCGCCCGAGTATTCATAGAACCAGCGGAATTCGTAGTGGCAATTTGTGTTCGGTCGTTTACCGTTTTTGGATTCAAGGAAACGGTAATCAGTTTTTGGGGCCGGACCCAACCAGAGATTCCAATCCAGATTTTTTGGAACTTCCGCGACCGGGATAGAAGGACTTGTAGGAGCACCGCCGATTGCACATGAGATTTTTTTGATTTTACCAAGTCGGCCCTCAGCAACTAACGTAATCGCTTTGGTGAATAATCCAAACTGGCTTCGCTGTTGAGTTCCCACTTGAACAATTCGGCCCGTTTCTTTTTGTACTTTGCGAATCAATTTCCCTTCGTCGATGGTCAGTGTCAGCGGTTTTTCACAGTAAATGTCTTTGCCTGCGTACATCGCTTCGATCAGTGGTTTGGTATGCCAGTGGTCGGGGGTGGCAATGTGAACCAGTTTGATGTCGTCCCGTTCCAATACTTTTCGATAATCGGAGTAGCCGTCGGCTTTCCCTTTGGCGAGCCCCTGGTTGGAACTGGCGACGCGAGTTTCGTCCGGGTCAGCGATAGCGACCACGTCAACCCACTGGCTTGCACTTCGAAGATTTCCGTTGCCCATCCCACCGGCACCAATCAGACCAATTGGGATCCGGTCATTCAGGCACCTGATTTCGCTGGCCAGTGTTTTCGCATCGGAAAAAAAGTAAGGAGTGGAAGCTGCGGCACTTAGAGCAGCCGTCGTTTTAAGAAAACTTCTACGGTTTTGATTACGCTTGGTCATGATTGTTCGAGACGCATCCAACGCCTTTAAAGGTTCGAAATAGGAACTCTAATCTAATTGGATTTTTACAAGGAGGTCAAGATTCTTCATACAATTGCCAGTGGGTTGAATTCCGCAATCAAGCCATCAAGACAGGAAGCTGGCTTTTAAGTTTCGCCAAATTGTTGACAATTCGTTCCGAAATAAAGTCGCTGGCGAAAAAACAAATGGGTGTGAGTTTGGAATCTTTTTTTGATCAATGGCTAGGTTCAGTACTGGATTTCGCTAGTGATCTCCCCTTAACTGGTTCCGATGCAGGCTCATCATTGCCGTTCAATCCCTGGTTGATGTTGGCGACATCGACGATCTTGGTCATTTTGAACGGTTTTTTTGCGGCTGCCGAATTTGCACTCGTCGAATTTCGCTTTAGCCAACTTGAGAATCTGGTCACGCAGAAAAAAATGTTCGCTAAGCCTGCACGATGGTTGGCTCAAAGACTCGACCATACGCTCTCTGCTTGCCAGATTGAATTGAACAATCAAGACGTTGACACACTTGCCGGCGTGATCATGTCCCGATCTGGAAAGTTACCCAAAGAGGGTGATCAAGTTTCGTTTGGAAACGCGACGGCAGAAATACCCGAAGTTCGACATAATCACGCTTTTAAAATTTTATTCACATCAGGCGAATCCGAATTGCCATCCGAATCCGAAGCAAATGAGAAAAGTTGAGCCAATCATGGGTGGAATCAAAAAGATACTCATCGTAACTCCGACTCCTCAGGGTTCTAAAAAAGGGAATCGGATTACCGCCGAACGGTGGCGTTGAATTTTAACCTCACTGGGCTATCGCGTCTCGGTAGCCGAAAAATTTCTCGGAGATGACTTCGATCTTTTAGTCGCTTTGCACGCTCGGAAAAGTGCCGATTCAATCCAAAGGTTTTCGAAACAGTTTCCTGATCGCCCAAGACTAGTCGTTTTGACTGGGACGGACTTACACCAGGATATTCCGCGAAGATCTCCCCCCGCTCTCAAGTCGCTAATTCTTGCGACACGGTTGATCTTTTTAGAACCCCAAGGGATCAAGTGTGTTCCCAAATCGGTGCGTGATAAATCCGATGTCATTTTCCAATCTGCAGAACCAGTCGATCAAAAGCTGGTTCCGCTGGACAAATATTTCGAAGTGACTCTCGTGGGACATCTGCGACAACAGAAAGACCCATTTTTGGCCGTCAAAGCTTTGAAGATGCTGCCCAAAAGTTCCAAGGTTCGAATTCTGCATATTGGTAAAGCACTCTCGGATAGCTTTCAAAAATGCGCGATCCGATGGGCGAAAGAAAATGCGAAGTATGTGTGGTTAGGGGAACGCACCCATCTTCAAACGCAACGTCTTTTAGCGAGGTCTCAACTGACTCTTTTGACCTCGAAAGTCGAAGGGGCGCCATCGGTTGTTTCAGAAGCCGTGGTGAACGGTGTCCCTATTTTGGCGACTCGGATTCCGGCAATTCTTGGAACTTTAGGGGCAGACTATCCTGGGCTATTTGAAGTAGGCGACGCTGAACAATTAGGGAATTTGATCTATCGATGCGAATCGGAGCCCGAATTTCTGACCTTATTGCAAAATCAAATAGACCAACTTAAGGACCGTTTTTCGCAGTCCAAAGAAATCAAAAAATGGAAGCAACTGATTGAGGGGCTTTAAAATCTGGATTAAGATCCGAACGAAATTAAAAGTCATTGGTTTGCCGTTAAATGAGTTTGATGATGGTCAGATGTTCCCTGGTCGGACCGCTTTGTGTGGTTGCTTTTGTCATTTTGGTTTCTGAATCCACTGGTCAAGAGTCTCAAGACAGTCCAACCAAAAGGCCAAACATTTTGTGGCTGTTCCAAGAGGACCTATCCCCTTGGTACGGATGCTACGGCTACGAAATCCAAAAAGGCCATACGCCGGTGGTCGATTCGATGGCGGAAAATGGAGTCCGTTTTTCAAGAGCTTTTGTGCCGGCCCCCGTTTGCTCGATTTGCCGTTCCGCCATCATTACTGGCCGGAATCAAATTCGATTTGGTGCGCATGAGCATCGATCGAAGCGAGGAAAAGCAGCCGAAACGCTCCCGGATGGAATGACAACAATCGTCGATCTTTTAAAAGAGTCGGGGTACTATTGCTTCAATTTGGGAAAAACAGACTACAACTTTAGCCACGAGGGCCTTTATCCAAAGCTTGCCAAAAATGACAAAACGCCATGGAGATCCTGTCCTGAAGGACAGCCCTTTTTTGGGCAAATTCAATTAAAGGGTGGAAAACTCAACACGACAAAATTCGCAAACAAATGTGATCGAAGTCAGGTAAAAATTCCGCTCGATTACCCCCAAAATGATCTGTATCGGGAAGTTGTCGCGGAGCATTTCGATTCTGCCCGCATGGATGATGGCAACATCGGTCGAATTTTGGATCGTCTTCGCGAAGACGGGCTAACCGATTCGACGATCGTCGTCTATTTTTCGGATCACGGAGCCAACAATCTCGTTCGACACAAACAACAACCTACCGAAGGCGGATCTCATGTTCCGTTTATTATCACGGGCCCGTCCCCGTGGGTTCCAGCCCCGTCGGTCCGAGATGATTTGGTAGACCTGATCGATCTTTCGGTGACGACGCTTGCCTGGGGAGGAATCAAGGCACCTTCATGGATGGAAGGTCAGGATTTATTTGGTGACAAGGTCGTTCCCCGAGAATACGTGGGAACCGCGAGGGATCGGTGCGACCAAACGATTGATCGAATCCGCTCGATTCGGACAGATCGATTTCGGTATACCCGGAACTATTTTCTTGATCGAGTTTTAATGCAGCCGCAATACCGCGACAAAAGAGACTTTTTACGGGATTTAAGGACCCGTTTTGCAGACGGATCATTGGATCCCAAATTAGCTCAAATCTACTTTGGTGAACGCCAGCCAGAAGAACTTTACGACATCGCTTCCGATCCGGCTCAACTCAAAAATCTTGTCGATGATCCAAAATTTCAGGCTGAATTAATTCGACATCGAAAATTGATGGACGAATGGCTTTCTAAAGGAGATACAGGTCAAGGCGAAGAACCAGCGATCGAACTCGAAATGGCTGATAATCCCAAATGGGGTCGTGGAGTCAATCCGGAATACGAGCGGATTCGCTCGGACGGCGATGGAGATGGGCTATCGGATGATTGGGAAAAATTAAATCAACGGGATCCTGCCGACGGCAAGCTACATTTTACGTTCAACTGTGGAGGGTGGCAGACGGAAGGCTGGACTTCGTCTTCGGGCATGGACAACATTGCAGGCCAGCAGGGATTTCTCGATTTCCACTTGATTGAAGGCAAAGGAAGTCTGCAGCGTACCGGACTCAAACTAGACGCCGGTAAAAACCTAAAATCGTTGAGCGGAAAAATTCGAGTCAGTTCTATCACAACGATTC
>JBCCSJ010000226.1:0-9755 GCA_039200505.1 Planctomycetota bacterium
ACGACGATCTACCGGTTCTGATTGAGTTACTCGATAATAAAAATTGGTTAGGCCAATTCCCTGACGATTCTTACATTGTGATTGACCATCACGGAACGCGAAGTGGTCACGACCAACCCACCTCAATCGAACAATTATTCGATCTGCTCAAGTTACCGCCACAAAGGTGGACACGCCATTTCGATTTGGTCGCTGCCAATGATCGTGCTCACATAGATGGCATGCTTGAAATTGAAGCGACCCCGCAAGAATTAAAACAAATTCGTCAGCTAGATCGCCAAGCTCAAGGGATTACGGACGAACAAGAGCGGCAAGGGCAGTTGGCAGCATCCAAAGCCAACCGAATCACGACATGCTACGGAGAACTTTGTCTGGTTAACTTGCCCCACAATCGCACGGCCACGGTTACCGATCATTTAAATTCGGCACTTGGCGGAGTTTGTGTCGGTAACTTGTTAATCCATTCGCCAGAAGAAATCACCTTCTTTGGTGACGGCCAGTGGGTTCAAAAGCTGGCCGATTGGTTTCCGAAGTGCTGGTTTGGTGGAGATCTGCCAGATAAAGGATTTTGGGGAACCAAAGCCGATCCAAAAAAACAAATCGAGATTCAAAATAGACTGGTAGCAGCCATGAATCAGAAGCAGGCAAAAGATATCACCGTCGATGCGTTTCATCATACGCTGATTTGGCCGATGCTGATGCGTGGTCCTCGCGACGAGAGCACCATTGACGGACCGATCGATCGTTTTGTCGATGCATTGAGCGCAAGCGGTTGGAGCGAGGTCGGCGTAGGCAGTTCAAAAGTCGACTCCGATTACACCTATGAAGAAGTTGTCTATTTCCACCCATTCGTCCGAGATTTTTTGTTTGGAGATGGGCAGCAAGATCATACCGAAAGAGCCAGACGTCGATTCGTTCGGTCTGATTTGAACCAACTTCACGTTGAAGTCAAATCTGGCAGTGATCAAATTCCCGATGTGAATGTAAGACTTCGAGTCGAACGGACCGAAATTTTTCTAATTCGGCCTCGCATCGCGGTTGTCATGATCGAACTGAGCAATCGGGTGCCGAATGAAGCCGCTGATTCGTCGGGGTCTGATCAGCCAAAATTGGATGATGCCCGAACCAAACTTTCACTGGCGGATGTTCAGTTCTTGCAGTCAAAGCTTCGGACCATTTATCCACCCTATTTTGATCACAACGATCAACACGGAAATTGTGCTTCTATTTTTGAGTGGGGCGGGATTTCATCGCCTTCAAACCGTCATACTCAAACCCATGCCGACGATTTTCGCGAGTTCACACAAGCTGGTGGAGAACCACCCATTTTTTCTCATTGGCAATCGCTGTTTGACCGGCCAGACGGGACTCACGCAATCGAACCTCTTCAATCGGCAAAGGATCTCGAATCGGGCAAACTTTATTTTCAGCAATTGATCGATGATCGAATGCCAGGCATGAGCTTCATCACGGTCAAAGATCCAGATGAAATTCAACAGGAAGATGAGGATCAACTACCCGGATTCGATGTGCCCGGTTTTTCGTACGCACAGGAGACCCGCGACAAAGAACGATCTCAATTTACCTATCGACGTTTTCGCCACAAGAAAACGACTTATTACTGCAACGGCGTTTCATTTGCGTTGGTGTGTGGAACAAAAGAACGGTTTTCTACCTTGCTGATTGACCACTTTCGTCGACATTACACCCATCTCGCTGTCATTGCCCAGTATCAGCATGCTGCGTTGCTTTATTTTTTCGATCAGTTGGCAATCGTTTCGCGACAAATGGGATTAGAAGATTGTGACGCCGAAAATACACCGACCGGTTGGCAGGCCCGTTTGACCAAGCTGCAACAGCGATTCCTAAAGTTTAAGACTCGATCCTTTTTTACTGAGGTCAGTAACCAGATTCAGCCCAAAGAATTGTTCGCATTATGGTATCAAAACCTGGGAACCGGTGATTTGTTTGAAAGAGCTTCGGCAACCAGTCGCGAACTGTATGAAGTCGTCGAAAATCGCGAAGTCAAACGACTGTCCAATGCTCAAATGGCATTGTCGACAGTGGCAACGTGGGGGTTGGCGGTCAGTATTTTTCTTTCGTTTATGGCATTGGGTTTGTCATTATTTGAATCTTGGGCTGGATCGACCGCAGCCGATGGTAAGGGGATGGTGGCATTCGGTTTTGCAGTGGTGATTAGCTTTTTGTTATCTGCTTTGCCAGCTTTTGGGTTCATTTGGTACGCTCGCAAGCATCTTAATATTCATTGATGACAAGCGAGAATTAGAGCAAGCAACCATTGGAGTTTTGATCGAATGACGAAGCCAAATCGAAAATATCTTCTTAGATTTGAAGGTGTCAACCTGGGCGAAATTATCGATGACACCGATCAAATCAGCGCTCGTCGTGGCGGAGGGTTGATGATGCTCGACGCTGCCGGCAGCCTTCCGTCGATGCTGGATCCCGCGGTAGGCAAAAGATTGAATGAAATTCAGACTGGGGCATCGATCGGATTGTTTGAATTCGAATCGGATTCGGTAGAAGAGGCTCATTCCATCCGAGCCGCGGTCGAAAAGGTGCTGGAGACGGGGGCACTATCCTATCGAGATTTCTCCGGAAAAGAGGCTCGGCTACCTCTTAAGCACGGCACATTTGTCGTTGACATTGTCAAAATAGATCCGGAAGAATCGGATTACAACGCAGTTCAGCGTGTGATCGCCAAGAATCGATTTCGGCAACTGCAGCAACCAACGCTTTCGTTGGATGGGATCTGGGACCGCGGAAAAAACGAGCCCTGTTTTTACAACGGAATTCGCGTTGGACAATCGAAAGTGGACCTACCCGGTGAATCGGATCAACAAGCATTAAGTCATTCGGTCCGCGATCGTCGAGAATACGGACGCGGAGCCCGTCAGCGGTTTTATCGACGAGAACTTGGCCGCGAAGATGACTTCGATTTGAAATTTACAAACGACTTGCAAACTTTGGCCGATGCAAAGTCCTTCGGCAAAAGTTTGGACCAAAGTTCAGGACAAGTTGATGACGGTTTCAACAGGAATGGTCGAAGAACGATCCCCCAAAGTCTTAACCAAAAGCTTGCCATTTTTTACGTCGACGGAAACGGTTTTGGGGATTTAGGAGCCCAAATTCTTGGGTCTGAAAATGGTTTAGAAGGCTATCGGCAATGGTCGACAGGG
This sequence comes from Planctomycetota bacterium, assembly GCA_039200505.1. Lineage (GTDB taxonomy): Bacteria > Planctomycetota > Planctomycetia > Pirellulales > Pirellulaceae > Mariniblastus. Next base: position 3,198 of record JBCCSJ010000226.1, read on the forward strand.
CTCAAGGTACATCACCGACAATTGTTAGATGGATTGCTGGAAATGGTACAAACCGATCCGTTCTGGAGAACCGCCAAAGATGAAATCCGGCTGGAGACGCTGCTATGGGGAGGTGATGAGATCCTGTGGGTGGTCCCCGCCTGGAAAGGTTGGCAATTGGCGAAATGGTTCTTTAGTCAAGAACATCAAATTAACGATCGACAGGTGGCCTACGCCTGTGGAGTGGTATTTTGTAATGCCAAGGCACCCATCAAAAATGGGATTCGGCTGGCCAGAGAGTTGGGAGATCTTGCCAAGCAGGCTACGCAGTCCCATGGACTGGCCTATGAAGTATTAGAGTCTTTTGACGACGTGACGGTCCAGCTTGCTGAACACCGGAAAAGATTTGTGCCTAGTGGGGAAGAATCGGTTGATCAGTTGGTGATTCAACCTCAAAGGCTTGTCAAATTTTGGGATCGACTGATTCAATTGTCTCAAGAGTCTCAATTCCCAATCCGTCAGTTGTACCGTTTTGTAAATGCCTGGATCCACTCCAAGACAAGCGAGATGAGCGAATCCCGTTCCCGACTGATTGATGGATGCCGTGACTGCGGTGTGAACATTGATTCCTATTTATCCGAATGGGGAGAAGAAGTTGGTTGGTTGCACCTACTTCAAATCATGCCCTACCTCAAGGGAGTACTGGAAAATCAGGTTCAAAAAATTGAGGTGACATCATGAACCGATTTTTTAGTATCAACGTGATTCTGAAGCTGAAAGGCCCGTTGCTTTCGGCCGGTGGTGAATTGTCGGACTTGTTTGTCGACGCCCCGATGTCTCGTGACGGTTTGGGTCGGTTCATGCTTCCCTTCTCTCTGATCAAAGGAAAAGTCCTTGACGCGCTTCGCGATTTAGGGGCGGAATCCCTATTTTTGAAAAAGTGGTTTGGAGCCGAAAGTGATGGTGGCTCGGTTGACCCGGTCCGTGGCAAGCTTTCGTTTGCCGATTTTTATACTGAGGCATCTGGAAATCCTGAACGGACAATCCACCGCAACCAGATTAATGATCAAACGGGTGTCGTTGCCGACGGTATGTTGCAAATGGTGCAGGCCCCTTTTGGATATGAAGAATTGGTTGAATTTAAAGGGCGAATCACCTTTATTTCTAATCAGAACGACGCTGAAAATATCTTGGTTAAGTTGACCGAAGCGCTACATTGGGTTCCTTCGTTTGGTGCGTTCCGTTCGATCGGTTTTGGCCGCAATGTTGAGGTTCAAACGGACTTGATCGAATTATCAGCTACCGCCCAAGGGAATCCGCAACCATCGATCCAGATTCCGTTGACACTCGGTTTGGATCGTCCGGTATGTGTCGGCAGGAAAAGGCATTCGAAAAATCATTTTCAATCTTCAACAAACATTAGCGGTGCGGTCATTAAAGGATCGATCGCAAGACTGGTTTTGGAGTTGGAAGGAAGTTCATCGCGGTACATCGATGAATCGGTTGGAAAAAGATTCCCGCTGATTTGTAAATATTTTTCGAAGCTTCGGTTTGCCGAGGCCCGACCAAGAAATTCTGATCAGGCGACCCGCGGTATCGAACCTCCCTTGTCGATCATTTTTCGACCCAAGGGTGCTGACCGATTTTTCGATGTGGCACTCGCTGAGGAGCCTGTCTTGATAGACGGTATGGCGGGTCTGTTGAAACCAGATTGGAAAGGTAAGAATTATGAATTGGTGAATCAAGCGTTTGGGAATGAACGGTTGCCGACTCAAAATCGAACCAGAACAGCCATTGATGAGGATACTTATCAGGCATTGGACCAACAGCTGTTTTCTTACGGTCTGGTCCTTCCGGAGGTAAAGAAACAGTCGGAACATATCCGGTACGTTTGGGATAGCAAGATTGGAATTGGGGATGTCCCCGATGATCAACAGCAGGCTATCAGGGATGAACTGTATCAGTTGTTGCAGTTTGGAATTCCGAATGTCGGTAAGACGCGTGCGGTAGCTTCGGTGAAGTGGCAAAAACAATTCCTTGAAACTGCAATGCAATCGGGGGCATCCGCCGAAAAAAAACTGGTGGTGACGCTTCAAACGGAATGCTTGATGACCGATCCCGATATTTTGTCGCAATCTACGCCGGATGTTATTAAGAAGGCCTACGAAGACTTTTGGGATTCAGCGACAAAGAGGAAATATCGACTGGTTCGATTTTTTGCCCGCCAATCCTTAGAAGGGGGATTCGTCTCGCGTCGATCAAGTCCGAACGGTTATGAACCTTTCTTGCTGACTGACCGCGGAAGCGTTTTTGTTTTACAAGCAACCGATCAATTCGAACAGGAAAAAGCGACTCAGATGTTGGATGGCTGGCTTAGTGATGGGCTTCCAATACCAGATTGGGTCATTGCGAGATATGGTGGTGACGAAGAAACACTGTGGAAGCGATGTCCCTATCTGCCTCAGGTCGGTTTTGGGGCAGTCTTGGTGAATCTTGATTGCCACTGGAAGAACAGTTCGGTCGCTCAGGTTACCGCAGGAGAATCAAAGTGAATAAGCGTTGGAAAATTTTGGGAAAACTGACGACACTTTCGCCACTGCATATCGGTTCTGGAGATACGGTTCATCATCCTGATTTAAAAAACGATGATAAAAATGTGGATGTGCAATCTGTTGTCACATTATTCGATCAAGTTACACCCTGCATTCCAGGATCAGCCATCAAGGGCGTGTTGCGATCATGGGCTCGTAAGCATTGTAGTCAGGATGAATCGGTTACCCGAATTTTCGGGACTGAAAATGGAGAACAGGGAACGGCGGGTTGGGCAGAGTTCTGTACTGCAGTGATCGAAAAAGTTCCTGACGATGCTGCCTACCGTCAATTTGTTCCGTATTGGCAAGCAGATCGAATGACAGGGATTCTTAGCCACGTTTGTATCGATAGAAAGCTGGGAACGGCCAGTTATAACAAACTGTTTTATGAAGAATTCATTCCGGAGGGAGTTTCGTTTTCTGCTGAAATCGATGCCACTCGGTTGTCCGACAAAGAGATTGAATTTTTGTTGGGGATTCTGGAGTTTGGGGCCAAGCATCCGACGCATCCATGGCAACTGGGAGCCAACACCGCAAACGGCTGGGGGCGGATGAAATGGGAACGGCTGTCAGTGACATGTTGCGATGTTCGACCGACCAAAATTGTTAAGTCTGGATTTGGCCACTGTGAACAGACAATAGATCTAAAACCTGGGTCAATCAAAGCTGATCTGCCCGAATTTTTGACATTCGATCTGGAAATTGAATGTGAACAGAATTTCTTGGTCAACGATGCCTCTCGGTCAAAGCCACCCGGTGATGAATCAGGATTAACGAACTTTACTCCACTGCGCAAACCAGATGGAAAATTATGGCTGCCAGCATCTTCTTTAAGAGGTGCAATTCGACAAAAGGCGGAGTTCCTTTTGCGGTCGCTCAACCCTGGGGCCTCTGGTGATCCCAACGGTAATACCGGTGGCGGGCCAATTGAACGGTTGTTTGGTTCCACCGGGATGAAATCCAATTTGGAAATTCAAGAACCGGTAGAAATCGTTGTTGACGATGACAAGTCCGCGGCCACCCAACATGTTGATTTTGTAGCCATTGATCGCTTTCGGGGCGGCGCCGCCGAGGGTGCCAAGTTTGATGCGACCGTGGCAGTGAGGCCGAAATTCAAAACCCAGTTGGTACTTAAGGATCCAGGATTAAGTGGACCCGATTACGCAATTTTTATCGTCGCGTTAAGAGATTTGATGGCGGGTCAGATTGCGCTCGGGATGGGAGGTTCGAAAGGAATGGGACATTCGAAAGCCCATGTTTCAGGAATTCAGGTGAGCCCTGGCGTTAAAGCTAAATTAGCAACCGGCTTGCTTGCTGAAGAATTGGACGCGGCAGGAAAAAAATGGCTGCAGGAACAATTGGAGGAACTGAAAAAAGAGGAAGGAGAGTCGAGTCCGGGAGAAGACAAATCGGAAGGATGGTTATGGGTAAGCCAGAGCCGAACTGGTTGGGAGTATGAAATCAATGTGGATGGTAACCCAACCAAAAGGACTTCAATCGCAGAAGCCGAAGTTGACGAGTCTCTGCGCGGAAAGCCATTGAACTTTGTGCCTGTCTATTTTCGAGGGAACCCAGAATCTCCATTCGATGTATTGCCTCGGCAACAACAAGAGGGGGATCAAGAACAGAATAGGGAGAAAAAGCGAGCGGACGAATCCCGCAATGAGCCTCTCGAACCGGTCCGATTCAGCCCCCAGGTGCAAAAGCAAGGACGCTTCGCCAATCCATTCAATTTTATTCGGATGGTTGAACGGAATGACTTCGCCAAGTCAGCCCCTGATCTAGCCGATCAAGAACCGGTAGGTCAGGACCGGTGGATTCCTAATCTGATCAGTGGGAAGCTCAAGATTCGAATGACCGTTCAAAATCCGGTGATTGTTTGTGATGATGCCAAGAAGTACGGTGGCGAAGAATCAGATCATTGGACTTATCCGGTCAAAGTGGATGCCTCTGTCAAACCGGTTATCGAGTCGACATCGGTTAGAGGAATGATCCGTTCCGCCTACGAGATCGTCACCAATTCTCGTCTGGGTGTGTTTCCGTTTAAGTTGGCAGAAGAACTTACAAAACAGGGGAATATCCGCAAACTTGGCTATCGAATGTCAGCCAGGGAGGGAATCAGTCTGGTTCCTGCTCGAGTGAATTCGATTGGGGATGCAACATTGATGATGGGGGATACTGACGTCATCCCGGAATATAACTCTCGATTCGATCAATGGTCCGTCAACGGAAAACTTTACGCTGCTTGGGTTCCTCAATATGTTAAAAACGAGGCTGGTCTTGCCAGACACGCGATCAAAATCAATGGCCAGCCAATCAGGCATCGTCAACCGGGATGGTGTCTGTTGGAATCCATGCGAAAAGAGACCTCCGATAATAGGGTGATATTCAGATTTTGGCGAGTTCGATCCGCTGCAGGCTCTGAAGCAGGTTTGCCGGATCAAGTTGATCCCTCTCCGAACAGAGGAAGCTATTTTTCGGACGGTGAATTCATTAGAAGAGAAGGAGTATTTGTCGTTACGAATCAGAATACCCGAGACAAACATGATGAACGGTTCTTTTTTGGAGAACAGGAAGCTCAGATTTCTCGTGATGTGATCGAGCAGTATCAAAATTTGATCGCGGACAGCCGTGAAACTCATCAATCCGATTTGCAGGATCGACAAAACAATGAGATTGCCCCTGAAACATACATTCCATCCCAGCCAGATGGGACCGCAGAGAAACCAGCGTTTTCAAGGCATCTTTACGATGACAACTCGATTGAATTTCCGATCTATTGTTATGCCTCAGTAGCCGACGACGATCGCTACGGGTATAAGATCGAAAAATTGCACCCGGTGATGGTTTCTCGTGTCCTTTTTGATCGCAGTCCGCTTGACTGTTTGCCGGAATCTCTTCGCCCAGCCACTGCAATTAATCAACTTTCGCCTGCGGATCGAATGTTTGGATGGGTCAATCAGGATTCGGAATTGGCTGAAAATGAATCCGAAGCAAGTTATCGTTCGCAGGTCCGTGTCAGTTCCGTTCGATGCATCACCCGTGCCTCGGATGCTGTTACCATTTTTGATTCACCAAAAACGTTAGCCATTCTGGCTCAACCGAAACCTCAACAGGGGCGATTTTATTTGGGGGATCAAGACGGACATCCTCATGCCAGTGACGGTAGGTCTAAAAAGTTGGTGGGTTACACGGGCACTAATCGAATCCGGGGTCCTAAAGTTTATCCTCATCATGCCACGGGAATTGAGGAGGAGCATGCCTATTCCGACGATCAGACTAATCAGAATCGGACGATCGAAGGTTACGTTTCAGCTGGTACAGAGTTTGAATTTGACATCGATGTTATCAATGCGTCAGCAGTCGAAATTGGTGCCTTGTTGTGGTTGCTTGCCTTGCCTGAAAAGAGTTATTTTCGATTGGGGCTGGGGAAACCTCTCGGTTTTGGAAGCGTTCGGCTAGAGATTTTGCAGGACTCAATTCTGGCTGATGGCCAATCGTGGACTGATTCTGTCATTTGCCAGAGCGACCCTGAGCAGACGATTAAATTCGAGGAATGGATCGATGAGTTTCGGCGGAGTATAGAGAAAGTAAATCCGAAGCTTTTGTCCGCGTTTCTAAAATCGTGTGTCGGATTGGGGGAACTTCCGGTTCATTACCCTTGGCTGGCTGATAAGCAGGGATCGGAACATTTCAAATGGTTTATGAAGAATGACGAAAAGGGAAAATACAGTCTGGCAGAATTGAATGGCAACGATGTGAGCCTTCCCATGAATCCAGAATGAGTCTTTGAATGACACTGGTAATGTGTGAATCGCAGCGATTGATCTTTGACAATTTAGTAAATTAAAAGCTTTTGAAGTCTTTGTTATTACCATTAAATTGTAATGTTTTGAGATGCAATTTTGGAAATAGTGAGTGATTGAGAGCGAATAATTAGATGACAAATACTGGTGACAGCGCCTGATTAGGCGAGGCCGGGATCAAA
>JBCCSJ010000227.1:0-9737 GCA_039200505.1 Planctomycetota bacterium
AACGTAGTCGCGGTTGCCGGGTTGAAACCACCGAAAGTTGGGACTGTCCCCTGAAAACTGCCCTGGTTGAATGAAATTCCTGGAGCGAATTGCCCAAAGCGATTTAAGCCAACCACCCGTGAACCGGGACCCTGTCCGTTGGGCGGATTGAATCCAAAATTGACGCCGAAAAATTCATGAAAGCTATCGCTTACCGACGTCGCGGTTCCCGTTGTATTGATCAGTTGAGCCGAAAGCAAATTCGGGTTGGTGGAGGGCAGGATTCCGAAGGCCACCCCGATCGCCAGAATGATGGTCACGAATCTTTCAGACATCCTAGCTCTCCATTCGAGTCACGAACCTATGCCGGGATTGTAAGAAAACGTCTGTTGGAAGGCAAACTTGACATCTCACTCGGCAGGGGGTGACGCTTACCTTGATAGGTCTCAGTGGGGAGCCCGGTCGAACAAAGTGCCTGATTTCGGATACGTCAATTGTGGACCAAAAATCATCAAATGAACCGCAAATGAAAACTGCTATTGGTTGAAAATGAGCACTTTTGTTTAATATTGTGATGGTTGATTCGAGAACGATCTCTTGTTGTCCGATCAATCGATAGAGGGTGAGATTTGTCTGAAATGGAATTTAGACGCACCTAACCAAAACGGGCCAAGCCGATTCCGTCCCACCGCTCGCGGAATCATTCGCCGGTCTACCGAAATAAAACGGGTATCATCATGGATTTTGATCAGCTCGCAGTTTACGGCAATCTTACACTTACTTGGATTGGTTTCGGTACCGTTGTCGGCTTAACGGCCAAGGCAATCATGCCTGGAAGAGACCCCGGTGGCGCGATAGCGACGGTGCTAATGGGGATTGTGGGAACGATGATCGGATGTGCGGTGCTGCAGTATTTCTCCCAGTCAAATTACACCGTGAAACCGATCAGCGTGGAAGGATTCGTCGTGGGAGCTGGGGGAGCATTCGTTCTTCTTTCGTTTTACAAGATTTTCGGTGGTTATTGGTTCATCGAGGGTGAGTTGTCGAGTGCCCGTAGTCGAAGACGCCGAAGAAGATATCGAACCGTCTACGAAGACTAGCCGATCATTTCTCGGACGGTGTCATTAGTTTAACCGCTTTTGTTGCAGATGGGTTGGTCAGTACACGTCGCGGCTAATTGGATTGCGTCTTTATAAATTTAATCGCCATCATCGCCAGTATGTATTCGTTGCGGCATGACGATGCAGGGCCATCAATGCCCCGAACGCTAGGTGTCTGAAAGGCTGTTAAATTAAGAATTGGACCTTCAAATCGTGTCGTCAAGCACGCTTTGTTGACGTCGGCGACGGATTCGCGAACTAACGCGATCTAACAGCGATTTTTCTTCTTGAGTGAGACTGCTGATCCCGTCATTTTGAACTTTAATTAGAATTTCGTCAGCAAGTCGATCCTCTTCTTCCTCCCGTTTTTCTTCGAGCATTCTTCTGGCTTCTTGTTTTTCGGAAAGCCATTGGGAGTAAGCGGAATTTTCGGTTTCGCTTCCAAATTCAAAAAAAGATGCTTCGCTGTATAGAGAATCGTACTCCAAGTCATCAACGTCGTCCCATTCCGCTTCGTCAACCACGCACTCCATCTGATAGGAATACTTGGCACAATAGAGTAGGACGATTCCAAACAGTAGAAAAGCCAACCAGCTTGGCTGGATCAATCCAGGAGCCGTCGATTCGTAATGCCGAAAAAAGTAGGCCATTCCGAACATCGCAAACGCTACCGTGTTCCCAATCAACTTAACACCCGATTCGATCCGATAATTCGGTAGTCCCACGTTCAGTGAATGAACTACAGACCTCAAGATGGCTGCACCATCGAAGGGAAAGCAGGGCAGCAAATTGATGACCATCAGTTGAAAGTTGACCCAGCAAGTGATGTACACCATCGACTTTTGCCATAGCAAGGGATTGAACCAATGGGGTTGCAGGGGGTGCACCAGAGATGAAAAGGAAGGTTCTTCCGCTTGGTAAAGCATCGACGTACATAGCAAAAAGACAAGCCCGTTTGATAGCGGGCCAGCTAGGTGTGTAATCGTCCTAGCCTGATTTCCAGCCGGTAGGATCAAATCGGAACTACCACCCCACGGCGTCAATACGATGCTATTAAAATGTCCGCCTAAACTGCAGGCAGTATAGATGTGAGCCAATTCGTGGATGATGATGCTGCCGATAAGAATCAACGTGGTGACCATCGCCGTGCCAAACAACAAATTGTTATTGGCGTTGCCGGGATTCCATTCGGCTCCGAAGATCAAAGCCACAAACAAAATCAAGAATAGGTGAATTCGTACCGGGATTCCCATCCACCGGCCGATACCAGTGCTCCACGTTAAATTTTCAGCCATCTCGCCTCCGCGATATCGATTTCTCACCTGACCCCATCTTATCTACCTGCCCAGATTCGTTCAATCTGAACAGGTTTAAGAAGCCTCGATCCATCTAGTTTCTGGCGAAGGGGTATCATATTGACGGTACAACCCCGTTTATCCGACCCAATGGGAATTTTGAAAGGTTAACTCACTTGATTGAGTTCACTTCAGGCTCATTTTTCGAGAATTTTCGAGCGGCGAGCACGGCGATAGAGCTGCTGATGGATTTTGTCAGCCGAACCGACTTCCGCTGTCGCCCGCCGGTAATGCCATTTTGGATCAGTGGGCAAAAGCTCTTTATCAAGTGGCCATGGCTGAAACGGTGGACGGCCAAGCGTTGATTGAAGCTTCGACGAATCCATGGTCACGTTTCCGGCCCGAGGTGGGATGGGCCCAGCTTCAATTCGAGGGCATCCGATCAGCAAATCGGGATCGTAACCACCCACCCGATTGACGATTTGCGCAATTTGAAAGAGTGATAATCGAATGGGCCCGCCAGCATGAAACAGGCCAAAAATCCTCTTGGATATTATCTCCTCGACCACCTCATTCAGGCATTCGACGTAAGTCGGCGTTCTTACCTCATCAAAATAAAGGGTTGCCGGACGCGATTTGGCAAACCGGGATTGAATCCAATCGATCGCGCCCGCGTGGTCATTGAAGCTAATTCCCATGGGAAGGGAAATTCGAAGAATGGTAGATTCTGGCCGTTGATCCAAAATCAAGTTCTCTGCCGTAACCATCGTCTTCCCATAAACGGTAACGGGATCCGGCGTGGATGATTCCGAATAATTCCCCTCTTCCTTGCCAGAAAAAACCAAGTCAATCGAAAGGTGGATGAGTTGGACGTCGGTTCCTTCGATTTGGTTTAACATCGCTTTGATCCCTTCGACATTGACCCGATGAGCCATCGCGGGATCTAACTCGCAAGCCTTAAGAGCACAACTCCCGCCACAATTCAAAACTGATCGAAAGCAATACTTTTCAAACAGAAACTTTAGCGTTCGACGGTCCTCGATATCGCATGCATAAATCCCGTCGTGTTGAAGTCGCCAGTTATTGACGCCACGAATTCCAATGACTTGATCGCCATACTTTTGCCGCAAGTGATAGAACAGGTTGTAGCCCGCGACCCCCGCAATTCCAGTGACCAAAATCGGCAGCTGCGATGAATCCAGGTTGGTTTGGCTTGCGTGAACATCAAGAACCGGAAGACGGTCCTGTGCACGGGGTTGACGATCTCGGTTAAACTGTTGTGAAATTCGTTCGGGCTCCATGATTGCGGAGTTCGAGATCAAAGACTTCTGCAAAGCGATGATTTTAACTTTTAATTTATGACGCTTCCATTTCAAATCAAAGTTTGCGGCATCACATCGAACAAGGATGCCTTGGCCACGTGTCTTGCCGGTGCGGATGCGATTGGATTGAACTTTTATGACCGAAGCGCACGATATGTTGAAGTCAAAACGGCCATTGAGATTGCTCAAACCGTTCGAAACTATGAAGTCTCCAAACAAGCGTACATCCAGCTCATTGGTGTTTTTGTCAATGAAACCGCTGACCGAATTCTCGAGATTCAAAAATTAGTCGGCCTTGATGGTATTCAGTTACACGGCGACGAGAATCCCGAGTTTGCAAAATCGTTGATGCGAAGGTTGCCAAATTGCTTTTTCGTGAAAGCGATCCGAACTCGTCCCGCGATGGATCAGAACCAGCAGCCGGATGTGAACGAATTAGCAAGTGTCAAAGATCGAATCATTGCATGGAATCCCTTGGATGTCGCTATTCTGTTGGACGCTCAGGTCAGCGGTGAATTTGGTGGGACAGGGAAAAGTGTCAATTGGAATTTGTTTCCGCTGATTCGTAATCAAGTAGGACGAGATCTGGTCCTCGCGGGTGGACTCGACCCCTGGAATGTCGGCGAAGCGATTCAACAAACCGGTTCCTGCTCGGTCGATGTGGCCAGCGGCGTCGAATCGGTTCCCGGAACCAAGGATACCGAATTGATCGAAAAATTCGTTTCGATCGCAAAAACTGCGTTTAACGACTGTTTGGATGGGGAATCCGGATCGAAGGGCCGTGAATAGCCCATGAACCTGTTTGGTATGCCACGCGGCGGTCGAAACTCGGGGAAACGATCGGCTAAACTCGAATCACGTGTTGTTTTCGGTAGTCGTTGCGATTTATCATGGTATTCGGTTAGTCAAGCGGTCATTCATATCGCTTGAATTGAACCAGTGTCTGTCAAGGCTGTCACGTATTTGTTCGTACGTCCCTTCGACCGGAAGTCTCCGCCTCGGTCGGATTGCGAATCGTAAGAGCAGATTGGCATGGTCACTAATGTTTTTGGACACGTTTCTTTCACCCGTGAGCAAGCAGTCGCTGTGTGGCACGGAAAACCCTAGAGGTATTTATGAGTACAGTTTCGGAACAGTACGTATTTACTCCCGATCACAAAAACGGAATTGATTACAAAGTTGCGGATCTTTCGTTGGCGGAGATGGGACGAAAAGAGATCGCTTTGGCTGAGCAGGAAATGCCCGGCCTGATGGCTATTCGTGAAGAATATGCCGGTCAAAAGCCGTTGGCGGGTCAGCGAATCATGGGCTCATTGCACATGACCGTTCAGACCGCTGTTTTGATCGAAACCCTTATCGATTTGGGCGCCGATATCCGCTGGGTATCTTGCAACATTTTCTCCACTCAAGATCCTTCGGCAGCCGCTGTCGTTGTTGGTCGCGAGGGAACTGTGGACGCTCCTCAAGGTGTGCCAGTTTTCGCTTGGAAAGGTGAAACACTTGAAGAGTACTGGGCATGCACCGAAAAGGCTCTGGATTTTGGTGACGGCAAAGGCCCAACTCAAATCGTAGACGATGGTGGCGACGCCACAATGCTCATCCACAAAGGAGCTGAATTCGAGAAAATCGGTGCCGTTCCCGGACCCGAAACCACCAACAACACCGAATTCAAAGAAGTTCTCAAAACGCTCCAATGGTGTCTTGAGCAAAACCCAAATCGCTGGACTAAAGTAGCCGAAGGTTGCCACGGTGTTTCAGAAGAAACAACGACCGGTGTTCATCGACTTGTCGAAATGTCTCGCGAAGGCAAATTGCTTTTCCCAGCAATTAATGTCAATGACGCCTGTACAAAAAGCAAGTTTGACAACGTCTACGGCTGCCGTCACTCGTTGATCGATGGTTTGAATCGGGCAACCGATGTCATGATGTCGGGTAAAGTCGCCGTTGTTTGCGGCTATGGTGACGTCGGGAAAGGTTGTGTTCAGTCACTTGTTGGGCAAGGCTGTCGCGTTGTCGTCACCGAGATCGACCCCATCTGTGCTCTTCAGGCCGTTATGGAAGGTTATGAAGTCACCACTCTTGAGGAAACTCTTGAATACGCCGACATCTTTATCACCACCACGGGTAACTACAACATCATCCGTGTTGAACACATGAAAAAGATGAAGGACAAAGCGATCATTGGTAACATCGGTCACTTCGACAACGAAATCGAAATGGCTGAACTCGAGAAGGTATCCAAGCGGACCAACATCAAGCCGCAGTACGACATGTACACATTTGATGATGGACATAGCGTTTTGATCTTGGCCGAAGGACGACTCTTGAATCTGGGTTGCGCGACAGGGCATCCAAGCTTCGTAATGTCGGCATCTTTCACCAACCAAACGATTGCTCAAATTGATTTGGCTTTGAATGCCAAAGGTGAACCAACGCTTTCGGGGGAAACCTACAGCGACGGTGAAGTCTACGTATTGCCCAAAATCCTGGACGAAAAAGTTGCTCGACTTCACCTGGACCAACTTGGCGTCAAGTTGACACAGCTGTCACAGGAGCAGGCAGATTACATTGGGGTACCGGTACAGGGTCCTTACAAGCCAGACCACTACCGGTATTAATCCTTATTGGATTCCATCCGAATCTAAATTTTGTTGCACGGCACCTCCTCCTGAGGTGCCGTGCTTTTTTTTTGATCCACTTGGAGATTCGCTTCGTAATGGGAGCCAAGATTTTGCCTGTCAATTTGATGACGTTTGAATCAGTTTGACCACAGCTGGAGAGTGTCAAAGGAATCGGGTTAGGTAGTATTGAGGGATAATGCGGTTAAACTTTGAATCAGGTGCATTTGGCATAGAGGTTGCAAACAAGAGATTTGTCTTGAACCGAACAGGAGAATCGAATGACCCAAATCAACCTAAATCGAACCGGCATTGCCTTGGTCACTGTTGCCATTTTTTGGATGACCGGGCAAACCAACGCGGATTTCCGGATCCAGAGGATACATGCGGCCGTTATTGAAATTGAATGTTTGGCCGATGCCAATCGAGCCGACATCAAAAGCCAGTTCCGAGGTTGCCGCGGATATGGCCGGCTGGTGGGAGCCAACAGCGTCGTGGATTCGAAGGCTTCTCAAATCTGCCGACGGATCAAACGAAAATGTGATTATCGATCTTTGTGTCGTGACTTGGAACGGCTTGAAAAGTCGATCTGTAAATTAAGAGTTGCTTACGATGAGGTGATTCATCACATCGTCTGTGCCGGAGGTATTCTGGACCCCTGCATGATTAGAATTGGCGATCGGATCTGCCAGATGGAACAGCTGGTTCGGGTGGGCCAAGTCGGACATGCCATTCAGGGACTTGGTATTCAAGGACATGCTACTCAAGGGCAATTGCGAGCGGTTCGGCCTGGAACAATCGAACCAAGTCTTAGACCAGCGATTCCTGTCAGTCCGTCATTAAATGGGCCAGCTGAATTCAGACATCCTTCGTCCAATTTACTTCGAGGCATTTTTAACTAGGACCCGACATCTCAAGCTGAAGTGCTAACAATTTGTGAAACTCAATCACCTTTTGTGGCCCTCGTTTCAAAAAACTGAGGGCTTTTTTCTTTGTAATGTGACCTTTACTTTTAAACGGTTGGACAGAATGGGCCTACTCAGCCCAAACCGGCGATGTGAGCCGCCGATGACGGGTCAGCCGTCATAAGAAAGCTTAGCGAGTTAACACAGATCAGGGGTTTGAGTCGAGGATTTTGTGCTGCCCTGCTTGATAGGAATGGAATGGAGATCGGTTTCACGTGAAACTCCGTTACGATCCCCCAGTTCCACGTGAAACGCACAATTGTCCACGCAGATTTGGATTTTCTAATGGGACCCCATCTGTTGAGACCATTTCAACAGTATGATCGTGCGCAGCCGAGGGCTGAATATCACGAGCCCAAGGGTCGGCTGTCAGGCGCGAACTGAACTGCTTAAGCTTTAGCGAGCGATCGTGGCCTTCGAAATTGGTTTGCCTACCAACTTTCCTATTGGTGAAACCAACTGCTGGCAAAATGTAGACCCGCTTTTTCCAAGTTATTGTGATCAACGGCAGACCCCGGCAAGATTGACATTTGACGATCAGATCGAAATTGTTACTTTTCGACTGACACGGATTCATTGCCAAGGAAGGTAACGTGACTCGCACACTTTGTGTTGCAAACCAAAAAGGGGGCGTGGGAAAAACCACCACCTCAATCAACCTTGCTTCAGCGCTTGCTTTGGCGGGCCAGTTGACTTTATTGATCGACATGGACCCCCAATGCAACGCAACATCGGGAGTGGGATGTCACTCGGTAGCACGTCATCCTCTGGTGTCTGAACAGTCGATCCGAAATTTCATTGTCGAGACCTCTTTCCCAGGCTTAAAACTATTGCCCGGTTCAAGTTCGTTTCACGATATTGAAACGCTAGCAAGCGTTGGGGGCAAAGAGAGCCGATTGTTGGCCGACCACTTGGTCAATGGACTAACAGAATACGATTTTGTATTGATTGACTGTCCACCCTCTCTCGGTCATCTGACTCAATCCGCCCTCGCTGCTAGCACGGAAGTGCTCATGCCGATCCAGTGCGAGTATTTTGCGATGGAAGGGTTGGCTCAAATGATTGAATTGATCAAAGGAGTGATGAATCAGCGACCCGGGCAGCTCTCTTTCGGAGGGATCGTGTTAACGATGTATGACCCGAGTCTTGATTTGACCATTGAAGTCGACCACGAAGTTAGAGACTTCTTTGGTGAGATCGTTTTCGACTCGGTGATTCCGAGAGACAGCAGTGTTACCGAAGCACCTGGGTTTGGAAAAAGTGTACTCGACTACGCGCCCCGTTCGAGGGGAAGTCGAGCTTATGTTGAGCTATGCATGGAGGTATTAGAACGTGACTAGGAAGAAGCGGCTTGGAAGAGGTTTGGAGGCTTTGTTAAGTGCCGGTTCGGAACCAGCACCATCCCAACCGTCAACACTGGATCCCTATTCAGGGCCGGCCCTAACTACGGTTGAATCGGATCGGAAGGAAGTGGAAGGGGACATCGTCAACCTTAATGTTTACGAGGTGGAAGACAATCCTTTTCAGCCAAGGAGAATATTCAGCGAATCTGAAATCGCGTCCCTTTCAGAAAGTCTGAAGGAACACGATATCCTGCAACCAATTTTGGTCCGAGTGGTAGACGGTCGTTACCAGTTGATTAGCGGCGAAAGACGGCTTCGAGCCGCGATCAAGGCGAATTGGGAAACGATCCCAGCTCGGATTCGGGTCGCTGACGATCGCTTAGTTTCCGAATTGGCGATCGTTGAAAACTTGCAACGAAAAGATCTCAACCCCATCGAAAAAGCGCTCTCGTTCCGTCGCTACATTTCGGAGCATCAGTGCACCCAGGAAGGGCTCGCAGCCCGACTAAAAATTGACCGCTCGACAATCGCCAACCTGATGAGATTGCTTGAACTACCGCATCCGATCCAACTAGCACTCCAGGATGGCAGGATTTCCGCGGGGCATGCGAGAGCCTTGCTTCCTCTTGGCGAAGAAGGGTTGCAATTGGAATTCTGTGATCGAATTATTAAAGAGGGGATGAGTGTTCGGGCTACTGAAAAAGCAGTGTCCGAACGAATTGCCTTGGAAGATGATCCCTCGCCTCAGCAAAGAAAAAAGCGAACCCGTGATCTCCAAATTGAGTCTTTGCAGAAAGAACTGAAAATGGCATTGGGCACAAAAGTGCAAATTAAGCAGGGACGTAGGGAAAAGGGTCAGATTGTCATCAATTACCAGAATTTTAACGAATTCGAACGCCTGAAAGCCCTGTTTTTGAATCCCAAAGCCGAATCTTGATGCCGACATTGAATACGTTCGTCAACAAAGATCTGAAATTGCAAGTTTCTTGTAAAACATTGAATTCCAGGTCAAAAACAGCGATTGCACGAAATCAGGATTAGGATTACATTTTCGATAAAAGAAGTCCGGGGTGTAGCGCAGTCTGGCTAGCGCACCTGCTTTGGGAGCAGGGGGT
>JBCCSJ010000228.1:0-9706 GCA_039200505.1 Planctomycetota bacterium
CTGTAAACCCTAAGCCGGTCGATGGTTGATCCGTTTCGACTTGCACAGAATTCGACAGTTTAACGAATCCGGCCGCAAGCTCACTCGAGTTTGCGGCTTCGTTCGTTAACATGCAACTCCAACGCCAAAAGTTACCAAGGGATGAGCCATGGCAAAACCAAGGATCATTATCGCCGTTTCGGGGGGCGTTGCGGCCTATAAGTCAGCGATCGTAGTGAGCCAACTGGTCCAGTCGGAACACGACGTCACTTGCGTCATGACTTCCAGTAGCCAGAAATTTTTGGGCAAAGCAACTTTGGAAGCACTCTCGGGTAAAAAGGTCGTAACCGATACGTTTGATTCTGATTTTCCGCTTGGTTCTCACATCGAACTCGCTCGAAATTCCGATCTGCTTTGCGTCGTTCCAGCCACGGCAAATTTCCTATCGAAGGCGGCCAATGGATTAGGCGACGACCTCTTGAGCACTTTGTATCTTTGTTTTACCGGGCCAGTGGTCGTTGCTCCTGCGATGAACTGCGAAATGTGGGAATCAAAGTCAGTGCAACGAAATGTAATAAAGTTGGTCGACGATGGCGTCAATATGATAGGGCCTGAAGAAGGTTGGCTGAGCTGCCGCGTGAAAGGAGTCGGCCGAATGTCAGAACCAGAAACGATCGTTGAATTTATTGTGAGTCAATTTTCAGACGATGCTGATCCTGCGAAAGCCTGAAATCCATCGAGTTCAAAGCGGTAACAAACGAGGCTTTTTATGCCTGGAAAAATCTTGATCACGTCAGGCCCGACTCGGCAGTATCTCGATCCGGTACGTTATCTAAGTAATGGTTCAAGCGGCCAGATGGGCCAGCGCCTGGCGCAATCCGCGTTGGACCATGGATTTGATGTGGTCGTGGTTTCTGGCCCGGTCACAGTTCGGTACCCGAAACTGTGTCAATTAGTTTCTGTTGTTTCCACCGATGAAATGCTGAATGCCACTATTGATCATTTCGACAGCTGCTGCGGGATGATTGCTGCCGCCGCACCTTGCGATTATGCTCCTGCAGTTGTTGCCGAAGACAAGATTAAAAAAGATGGGCAAAGGATCCAGATCGATTTGCTGGAAACGCCTGACATCCTCGCCAAAGTCGGACAATTGAAACGGGCGAACCAATGGACGGTTGGTTTTGCACTTGAAACTTCTGATGTTCACGAGCGTGCATTTCAGAAATTGAAAAAGAAAAAATGTGATTTGATCGTTATCAACGGGCCTTCGGCCATTGATTCCGATCACAACGAAATCGAAATGATGGATGCGACTGGTTTCATCGTATCGAAATTTGCTGGTACCAAAAAAGCGGTCGCAAATGCGATCTTGCAACAGGTCAAAAAGCGCCTTCTCGGAACAGGACGGTTTTGACGGTTCGAATCAGAATGTAGATGTCGAACCAGATCGACCAATTGCGAACGTAAAAGTCGTCTAACTCGACACGTCGTTCGTAAGTCGTCAGATTTCGGCCTGACACTTGCCAAAATCCGGTGACGCCCGGAATGACTCTTAGATAATTGGAAAACTTGTCTTCGTATTTTTCAACTTCGCCTACAACAATGGGGCGAGGGCCAACCAGTGACATTTCTCCGATCAAAACATTCCATAGTTGGGGCAACTCATCCAAACTTGATTTGCGAAGGAAGTGACCAGCACGGGTGATCCGCGGATCATTTTTGAGTTTATAAGTCTCTTCCCACTCTTTTCGCATCTCTGGATTTTCAGCCAAAGTCTTTTTCAGAATTTCGTCGGCATTGACTCTCATGGTTCGAAATTTCCAAGCCTTAAATCTTTTGCCGTGTTTTCCAATCCTTTTGTGACCGAAAAAGAGTGGGCCAGGATCCGACAATTTGCACCAAATCGCGATACCAATCAAAACGGGAGAAAACACCAGAATGGCTGATAACGAGACCACAACGTCCATCGTCCGTTTGATAAATACGGCTGAAGGTGACAACAAACGGTCCTCGATACAGACTCCACCGCGTTGACCAAGCGACCACAGCGAAGGTAAGCGGTGATCATCGGGAATCAAAATGACCTTGGAAAAATCCTTCAAAAAGATCTGAGCAAATTCAAACAGATCACGATCATTCTGAGAGCATCGATGCAGCAATGCGAAGTGAGCTTTGTGCTTTTTAACTGCCTGTTGGATGTCGTCGGTGGTTCCCAAATAGTGTTGTCGAATTTCGTCGGATAAATCTTCAGGGATAACGTTTTGGATAAAGCCGACCGGGACCAAGCCATGTTTACCGTTCTTTAAATGTTGCGAATAAAGTTCTTCAACTCGTTTGTTACAATTGATCACGACAACTCGAACTCCCCACCATTTTGTTCTGGCAAGAAAGGAACGAGCAACTTTTCGGAAAGTTGGAACCGCGACCATCATTAGTGGGAAAACAACCATCGAAACAACATAAACGGAAGAATTCAGCGTTAGAACGGTGAATAGCAAAAATACGATTGTCGAACCGATGATGACCTGACGAAATTCGTAAATCGGATGCATTCCACCGCTGGCATAAAGTCCCAACATGCTGAAGATAATGATCGTCCCTGAAGCAAGCACCATCGACAGGTAAGAGATGTCAGGAATCAGGCGAAACCCGATTGCATTGGAAACGCATAATCCTATGGCAACGCACGAAATCACGGCGATAATATCGACCAGCAAAAGGGGAAAACTAGTCAGCAAAGCCTGGATCGCCAGCGATCGCCCGCCCAACCGCCCGGAGGCTTCACGACTCAATGAAACTTCGTCGGAATCGTCGGATTGAAGGACCCGTTGCGGCAAGTCCAAAGCCATTCTAGCTGCATGATTCAGAATGGGGGAATTCGAATTGCCGACATTTTGGTACTGGTCAGGTACGTTGGGTAAGGAATTAAGGATAGACATGATTGACTCGATTGATTCACAAATGGTTGCTCTTGAAGCCTAGGTCGTTGTCTAACAATTGCGTTGATGGCAAGGTGTTGGTGGCAAGATTGCGGGATATCCCTTCCGCAAAAATTATGACCTTATTGTTTGATTGTGAACTCGTTTGGATCGGAAGGAAGACAGGTCGATTGCTAAGAAACATTCATGTCGCTAGTCATAATCTGGCGAAGCGTTAAACTTGGGCGATGAGTAGTCAATCTGAAATTGAAGTTTTAAATCGCAAAACTCCGGTTTGGCAAAAGCAGGCCTTCGCCGAATTCGTCGGGACCTTTTGTCTCGTATTTGCCGGCACCGGTTCCATCATCGTAAACGATGTTTCTGGAATGGGAGTCACGCATGTCGGCATCTCACTGACGTTTGGATTGGTCGTCATGGCAATGATTTATTCGATCGGTGATATTTCAGGAGCCCACATCAACCCGGCCGTTACATTGGCATTTACACTTGCTGGCAGATTCCGTTTTCGCCTTGTATTCCCGTTTGTTCTGGCACAATTGACTGGTGCCATCGTTGCCAGTGCGGTTTTAAAGTTTCTTTTTCCCGAGCACGTCTCGCTGGGATCCACATTCCCATCCGGGCCAATTCTGCAGTCCTTCGTACTAGAAATTGTTCTGACCTGGATGCTGATGCTGGTGATACTTTCTGTTTCTACCGGGGCTCGCGAAGAAGGAATCACCGCCGCGATTGCAGTCGGTGGAACTGTTGCATTGGCGGCGATGTTTGCCGGACCTATCTGCGGAGCGTCTATGAATCCGGCACGTTCGCTCGGACCAGCCATTGTTTCGATGAATCTCGGAACACTGTGGATCTATGTGATTGCTCCAGTGATCGGAGCCAGCTTCGCAGTTCCGTTTTGCTGGTGCCTGCGAGATTCAGATTGCTGCTGTGTCCCGTTTTTAGACTCTTCGGCAAAGGAAAGAACATCATAGGTTCGGTTTGAACCGAGAGTCGGCCGAGAAATCCAAAAAATCTTTCGGTGTGAATTTGTGTATGTTGAAACCGCGTGATGTCCCGCTCGGCAAGCGGGACGTACTCATGGAGCATGAACTAAACCGTGTGATGTCCCGCTCGGCAAGCGGGACTTGCTCAGTCGGTAGGTAGCCCCCTGAAAGATCGTGAACTTTAAAATAACTAGTTAGCAGCGTTTCGATCTGAAGAACTGTCTTGAGATTCGTCGCCAACATCTTCCAGTCGGGTGGCTGCGTCCGTTCCTGGGACCAAAACTGGACCGGGCGAATTTTCTTCGATGATCTGTTTAAGTTCATTGGCATCGACCGATTCAACTTCGATGAGACGATCGGTGAGTGCTTCCAGGGCCTGTTGTCGGACCAGTAAAATTTCACGCACTCTTTCAATCGCTTCGTCGATGATCTTTTTGACTTCAGCATCGATGATTTGAGCCGTATTCTCGCTGAACTGTCGACCACTGTGACCGCTGGAAGCTCCCGCCAAAAATGCCGAGCTTCGTTCCTGTTTGAAATTGATTCGACCCAAAACCGGACTCATCCCGTACTGCATGACCATGGCTCGTGCGATATCGGTGGCACGTTCCAAGTCATTGGAGGCTCCTGTCGAAATATCGGTATAAATCAATTCTTCGGCCAAAGTCCCTGCAACGAGAACTTGCAATTGGCTTTCAAGTTCGCTTTTGGTCATCAGATATCGGTCATCGGTCGGTCGTTGCATCGTGTAACCAAGTGCAGCGATCCCTCTAGGAATGATCGAAACTTTATGAACTGGATCGGTGTTTGGAAGGCTGTATGCGACTAATGCGTGTCCCGCTTCGTGATAGGCGACTCGCTGTTTTTCGTCTGCATTCATGACTCGCTGCTTTTTCTCCAAACCGGCGGTCACTCTTTCGACGCTCTCGTTGAAGTGTTCCATCTCTACGGTCAACTTACCTTCGCGGGCGGCCAACAATGCCGCTTCGTTAACAAGATTGGCCAACTCGGCTCCCGCAAACCCAGGGCTGATCGCAGCTATTTGAGCCAAGTCGACGTTAGGATCAAGTTTTACGTTTTTGACGTGAACTTTTAAAATGGCTTCTCGTCCTTTGACGTCGGGACGATCGACCAAAACATGCCGGTCAAAACGTCCGGGACGCATGAGTGCTTGGTCCAAAGTTTCCGGCCGGTTCGTGGCCGCCATGACAATGACTCCACTGTTGGATGCAAATCCATCCATTTCTACCAACAACGCATTGAGCGTTTGTTCGCGTTCATCGTGTCCACCAACGGCGTTTCCACCTCGAGTTTTTCCCAGGGCATCCAATTCATCAATGAAGATGATACAGGGTGCTTTGGCTTCCGCCTGTTGGAACATGTCGCGGACTCGGGCAGCACCCACACCCACGAACATTTCGACGAAATCGCTTCCGGACAGGCTGAAAAAGGGTACGCCTGCTTCTCCCGCGATGGCTTTGGCTAACAAGGTTTTGCCAGTTCCCGGAGGTCCGACCAGTAGAACGCCGCGTGGGATTCGACCGCCCAGTTTTTGGTACTTTTCTGGTTTCTGAAGAAAGTCGACCACCTCTTTGACTTCTTCGACTGCTTCGTCGATTCCGGCCACGTCACTAAACATGACGCCAAGATCTTCGTCGGCCATCAATCGGCCTCGACTTCGCCCGAATTGCATCGGCCCGCCGGCTCCGCCGATTCTTCGCATCACAAAATAGAACAGGCCAATCAGAATCAGCATCGAAATGATCAGGAACCCGTATTTGTCGACGACTCCCGGACCATCTTTGTAGTCCCAGCGAACATTGCTTCGGATCAAAAGTTCGCTCAAATCTTCGTTGGTTGAATCCGAATTGTCTTTATTGCATCGAAAATTAACCAGTTCGAATTTCGCGGAGTTGTTTTTGCTGGAAACGGTCCGAGCCTCTATTTTCCCGGTGATTTCCTGCTCACCGACGATCAAATCATTGGGTCGCCGGTATTCAATGATGGATCCTTTGTTGCGGGGATCATTGACTTGAACGACACCCGTTTTTTCGGTTCCAGGAAGTGGGCTTTCTTGCAACGAGTCGTAAGTCGTCACCTCCAGAATCTGTCGAAAATGAGTGTAGGAGAGGACCTTTTTTTCCCACGGATGAATCACGATCAAGTAACTGCAGATAGCAAAACAGAGAAGGATCAGCAGAACCAGCGGTAGCGTCGAGTTGGACCGTGCGGGTTCACTATTTTTTTTGGGTTGGTCGTCCATAGATCTTTCTGTCGTGTGAGTGCTCTTACCTATGACCTGGGTGTGCAGGAATAGATGTGCAGTTTTCGGGCCAATTTTGAGAGAGATTTAGAATTCCGTTTTAGTCGACCCGTGTTGTTCAATGGTATCGAGTGAGCGGCGGAGATTCCACCGACCCCGATTTGTGTGATAGAGGTCAATCTTGTGGTGATTTCTACTGGAATTTAAAATACCGCCGAATTGCGAGGGATTTATCAGGCCAAAAATGATGTTTGTCTGGCGGATTACAAGAGTTTCGCGAATGTGATTTTGTAAGTTTCCAAAAATCAACCGCGTTGAGAAAGTGAAACACTTGGGCGAATGCTGAATTCAGGCTCTGCAAGCTGGCTCACTAAACGACGCGGCTGCAGCGATTCCGACAGTACCTTGGACCTTTTGTGGAATTGTCTGTATCAAAATTTGGCCAAGTTTCGGTAAAACCGGGGAATAGCCACATTTCGCGGGAATAGGGGCTAAACGAATAACGGTTTGGCTGAGACAAAATCAATACGGACAACAAAAACGGCCTTAACCCGATGGAAATCATCGTTTCGCCCAAATCGTAAAATTGCTGCAACATGAATAGTGATCCACGCCTGAATGATTGATGCTGAACTACACTCAAGCAATCCATCATTGGTTGGTAAAATCTAAAAGCGAGTCGCATGAATGAGTCATGTCACTCGGAAGTGTTGCGACCTACAACAATACAATTAATTGAAATTCGCACAAACTGACCAGTCACATGATATGGTTGGCTTCGTGTTTCAGGAGATATCCAAGTGGACGAATGCCTCGTACTCATTGCCGCCAAATTCTGGATGAACCCAGCAAGTTACTGGGCAATCCTCAAGGTGGCTATTGGCCTGGGAGCAGTCATCTTTGTCCACGAATTGGGGCATTTCTTATTAGCCAAAGCTTGCGGTGTAAAGTGCGATAAGTTTTATGTAGGTTTCGATGTTCCCATCAAAATGTTCGGTCAAACGATCCTTCCCGCAAAACTGATTCATTGGAAGTGGGGTGAAACGGAATATGGGATCGGCGCGATCCCATTGGGCGGATACGTCAAAATGATGGGACAGGATGACAACCCTGGGAACATCGAAGAACAGGTGAAAGAATCGCTCACTGACGGAGAATCGACCGAATCAGCATTTCTTCCTTCCGGTTTAGTCGATCAAACAAAACTGGACCCTCGCAGCTATCTCGCGAAATCGGTCGTTCAACGAATGATGATCATTTCGGCTGGAGTGATTTTTAATCTGATCTTCGCTGTTATCTTCGCCACGGTCGCATTCAAATCGGGCGTCGATTATCAGCCGGCTATGGTCGGTAACGTCATCGGAAGTGGGCCGGCTTGGGTGAACGATCTGGCCGGTGCCGACGTTACCAGGATTGGGGATCAAAAAGTCGAAGGCTATTTCCCGTATATGGAAATGGCCGAATCAATCGTTTTTAATTCTAGCTCCAGTACCGGAACGGTTGATCTTGAATATATTCCCTACGGTCAAAATTCCACCACCGTTGCCAGCATGTCCGGCGAGAAGGGCCTGGTTCGAGATCTGGCTGATCTGCCGTTTATTGGAGTGTCTCCACCCATGAAACCTGTGGTTGGTGATCCGGGAGCAATCGAAGGCGAACCAGCCGAAAACGCCAATCCACCGTTCGAAGTTGGCGACAAAATTATTTCAATCAACGACACTCCTATCGAAACGGACATCGATCTAAGAACCGTTCTGGCTCGAGATGCGGATCTCCCCGCTGAGTTCGTACTGGAACGAAAGGATGGCCAGCAGGTAACAACTACTGTTGAACCTAAAAAGATGAAACGTCTTGGATTCGAATTGAAGTGGATGCCCATCACTCACATTCAAGTTAATTCACCCGCAATGGAAGCTGGGATCCAGGTTGGCGATGAAGTCGTTTCGATCGATGGTGAACCGCGAGGCGATATTTTGACCGTTGACAAAAGAATGATGCCATTTGCCAAAACCGGAAAAGTGGTGGAAGTCATAGTCAACCGAAATGGTGATGAACAGAAGCTTGAATTGGTTCCGACGATTCCTAAAACCCTTTCGGTAGTGGGGCCCAATCGAGCATTCGCTATTGATACGCTGGGAATCGCACTTCCTGTCGAACACGTCATCGAAAATATTGTACCCGGCAGTTCTGCGGAAAAAGAGGGGCTAAAGCCGGGCGACAAACTTCTGTCGGTCGAATGGATCTTGAGTGACGAGCAGCGATCCAACGCACGTTATTCCGATTTAAAAAAGCGACCCAAATCGAATTTTGAACTCGACAAAGTCAACTGGCCCGAAGTGGCTCAAAACCTTCAGAGTATCGAAGCTGGGACCAAGTTGAAATTTACTTACACTCGCAAGGAAGTCGAATCGCAGGTGACACTAGAAAACGAGGAATCGGACGCCTATTTTGACAATCGCCGCGGCATCGCGTTGACGTTTCTGAAAAAGCATTACGTGGCTTCAACTTGGGGCGAAGCGTTTCAATATGGATACAAACAAGTCGGCAAAGACATGACCCGGGTTCTGAAGACTCTGGCCAAATTGGTTAAGGGCGAAATCTCGGCAAAGAACCTCGGCGGCCCCGGGACGATCGCGATGGTGGCCACATCAGAAGCATCCGAGGGTACGTCGCGATTGTTGCTGTTCCTGACGTTTTTGAGTGCCAACTTGGCGATCGTCAATTTCCTTCCCATTCCAGTTCTGGACGGGGGGCACATGATGTTTCTTGCTTACGAAGGCGCATTCAAACGCCCTGTTAGCGAGAGAGTCCAGATGGTGCTGACGTATTCCGGACTGATCATCATTCTTGGATTGATGTTGTTCGTCCTGACCCTTGATGCGACCCGGATCTGGGGAATGTTTTAAAAGCGAGTTTTGGCTCGGCATGGTTGCCAATGAAGCCAAGTTCCGCGATCCAAAATCGTTCGGGTCACCGTTTAGAATCGAGACCGACTCGAATATCAAATTGTCGCTTTTCGAGGCACTTAAATTCGTTATCATGGGGATATCCCAGATAAATTGCAGGAAAAATTGATGAGTGAATCTAAAATTCGTGGCATTGTCCACCTCGTTGAAGAAACCAAAACTTACGGGCAAAACGGATTTCAAAAGCGATTGGTAGTTTTGGAACAGAGCAACGGGAGATTTCCCAACTTCATTCCACTCGAATTCATGCGGGATAATTGTTCCTCCGCTGACGACCTGAACGTGGGTGACGATGTCGAGTTCAGCTACCAGCTTTCTGGAAGAAAATGGCAGCGTGATCCTTCCAGTGAGGTAAAATACTTCCTTAGCGCAGAGGCTCTTAGCTTTAAAGTTCTTTCATCTGCCGGATCGGGAGGTTCTGCCGAAAACGAAACTGATAGTTCAGCTGCCAACGAAGCGTTTGCGGAATCTTATGACGAAAACGACATACCTTTTTAATTGGTCGCAATCGAATCCGAGACAATCGGAAACAGAATTCGACATTCCCAGCCCCTGCTTATGGTCACCGCCTAGGTC
>JBCCSJ010000229.1:0-9525 GCA_039200505.1 Planctomycetota bacterium
CAAAACCATTCAGGCATAACAAACCGAAAATTAAAAACACGAGTCGATTCATTTTCGAAATCTTTCCTGTTCCGTT
This sequence comes from Planctomycetota bacterium, assembly GCA_039200505.1. GTDB lineage: Bacteria > Planctomycetota > Planctomycetia > Pirellulales > Pirellulaceae > Mariniblastus. Next base: position 77 of record JBCCSJ010000229.1, read on the forward strand.
TCTAAAATTGATGAAAACGGCTTTCCGTCTCGCAACATTTGCAGTTCCAGCACGTCCCCAGCATCGTATCTTAGTTTGATATGAAGATCGGGAGTGTTGGCAATTTTGTCAGTATCAGCACCTTCAACACCAGTAATGATGTCGCCGAGCTTCCAGCGAGGTTCAGCAAATGCTTGGTAGAATTCGAGGTGGCTGACGCGGCTGGCAAATCCGTCCGGGTTGAGTCCCAGTTCTTTTTTTTCCTTCGCGGTTAGCGGCGTCGTTTTGAAGTAGGTTTTGGGTTCGACAGACCAGTGCCTGAAATCCAGATAGTTGAACCACCAACGTTCCGGCAGTTCAACTACTAATTCGACGGACTGCCCATTTCGATCCACCGTTAGGTTTACTTTTTTCCGATCCCGAGGAACTTTGTCGTAATTGAATTGTAAATCGGCAAATGTCCAGACTCGTTTATTCTCAACGTGAGTAATTAGATCACCAGCTTTCATGCCTGCCTTCTGGACGGCATCTTTTGCTTCCCCCACAACGAGCCCTTTAGGAACATCGAGGAAGATTCCAATTCTTTTGATGTCTGGACTTCGATACAAATCTTGCAAACGATTTAGATTTCCGTTGGCTTCTTTCGCTTGCACTCGAAAATCATCAACAAGATGGCATTCGACGCATAGGTTTTTTTTGATGGTCCTGGCCTTCAGGTCTGGCATGTCCCTTGGAAAGACCGGTTTGGGATTGGCAGGAAAATCGTATTGCTCTCGGTTCTGATGAATTTCCAAACCCTGTTTTAATGCCAATTCCAGACTGCGGAGATTCAAGTAGGTCGACGCTGAATCAGCATCGCGACCGCCATACCGCATATAGATCTGTCCATCCGCATTCATCAGAAAGTAATAGAGTGCGTTGTGCCCGTCAAAATCAAACAACGCGATATCGATCCCGTCGAGAGCCACTAAGCGAGCACAAACGTACTGAGAGAGTAGTTTGCCACGTCTTGAATCTGGAGGGGACAGCACAACCTGTGCGTCAAAGGCTCGTCCGTTGACTCAGGGGGCACATCGGAATTCCAAAAAAATTGGTTTCTGGGTCCGTTTGGCTTCAGCCAAGGCGTCTGCGTAATTGGTGTGAAAGAAAATCTCGTCGGGATCGTCGGCAAACGCCTGGGCACCGATGCCACCAAACAACACGGCAAACTTAAGCAGAATTTTTGCAGTGATGTTGGATCCGAACTTCATCGTTAGATCTCCAAGCCATAGACTTTACTAGCATAGTAGCCAAATACGTTCACTCTTGGACCCGCAAACGAACCTTTAGATTCACTTTGTAATGGATGCATTGAAACAGGGATTTGGCAAGCCAAACGGCAGATCACTAGGCAACCTAACCCGCCGTAAGGTGTCGAAGTCAATTTATGGAATTAACGATGGAGCCATGAAATATAAGTGTGAATGCTCTTTGGCGTGCAAAGTGGCAGATCTCGGAACTCTAAGGCAAATCGGAAATGCCCGCAGCACAGACCGATGCATTGAGGAGGGCTTCAAAACCCAACTGCTGGGCAATTTTGGTGTTTTCACCGGAAAATGGGGTGTTTTTCTAAAGTGGGTAGTTTTTCCAGCGATGATAAAAACAGCCAATTGGAGGGCGACCTGACACCTCGAACCTGATTCTGCGATTTGGCAATTCGAGGCTCGTAGGATTAGATTTCTCCCTTAAGAACCTTCAAAGGACTCCTGATTGCGATTCGGGATTACATTTTAAATTGAGTTCTTTACGAACCGAGTTCTATTTACGAGAATTAGGATGGCTGGAAGAACTTACCCAAACCAACTGCAAACCGACTAATAAGATGTCGAATTTAAGAGGGTTCGTGTTCTCAAAGACCAGCATGATGTCGACAAGACGTTTATTCTCACATTTTGAGATTGCGGAAGTCCGAGGAATTTCTCTGGGCAGTATTATTGGAAGGAGCACTGCGAAAAAGCTGTGCGCCGCCAAACCAAGTTAAAAAAGGGCTGATAATGGCAGACGTGATTAAATCGCAACCAGTTTCCAGCGATGACGAACCCTACATTAACCAGACTTTCGATGCGGATCCTGCAGAGACCCAAGAGTGGTTGGATTCGCTTGAATACGTTTTGGGCAGCAAGGGTACTGACCGAGCCAAGTATCTGTTGTCCGTTTTGGAAGCCAAGGCACGCAAAGAGGGTGTCGATCTTCCGATCAAATCAAACAGCGCTTACATCAACACCATCTCGACCAAAGACCAACCGCCTTACCCCGGTAATCGAGAGATTGAGCGGCGGATCAAAAGCTTCGTCCGTTGGAATGCGATGGCCATGGTCGTTCGAGGTAACAAAGCGACGCCTGGAATTGGGGGCCACATCTCGACCTTCGCCTCGTCGGCAACGCTTTACGAGGTGGGCTACAACCACTTTTTTCGCGGTCGCGGTGAAAGCGGTTTCGATGGAGATATGATTTATTTCCAAGGCCATGGTTCTCCAGGGATGTACTCAAGGGCATTTTTGGAAGGTCGTCTGAATGAAAAACATTTGTTGAATTTCCGACGTGAAGTTCAAGACCACCCAGGGCTTTCGTCGTATCCTCACCCTTGGCTCATGCCAGACTTTTGGGAATACCCCACCGTTAGCATGGGGCTTGGCCCGATCATGGCCATTTACCAAGCTCGTTTTAACGAATATCTGCGCGATCGAGGAATCAAGGACACTGCCAATCAAAAAGTGTGGGCTTTTCTCGGAGATGGAGAATGTGACGAACCCGAATCTTTGGGAGCGATCACGTTGGCCGGGCGCGAATATCTTGACAATCTGATTTTTGTCATCAATTGCAACTTGCAACGTCTTGACGGACCAGTGCGAGGCAACGGCAAAATTATTCAGGAACTGGAGGCTCTGTTCCGTGGAGCCGGTTGGAACGTCATTAAAGTAGTTTGGGGCGACGACTGGGATCCCCTTTTGGAGCAGGACGAATTAGGTTTATTGGTCAAAAGGATGGGGGAAGTTGTCGACGGACAGTATCAAAAATACGTCGGTATGCCAGGTTCCTACACGCGGGAACATTTCTTTGGCAAATATCCCGAATTGCTGGAGATGGTAAAGTCGTATTCGGACGAAAAACTACTTCGCATGCGACGCGGCGGGCATGATCCAGAGAAGGTGTACGCGGCTTACAAGGCGGCAGTCGAACACAAAGGTCAGCCAACGGTGATCTTGGCCAAAACCATCAAAGGATACGGTCTGGGAGACGCCGGTGAGGGACGCAACATCGCTCATAACCAAAAGAAGATGGAGAGCGACCAACTCCTTGAATTCCGTACCCGATTTGGAATTCCAATTTCAGACGAAGACGTCAGTAAGGCTCCGTTTTATATGCCGTCGAAGGATAGCGTCGAAATCAAATACATGAAAGAACGTCGAGAGGCATTGGGTGGCCCGGTTCCTTCGCGTCCAACCACTGTCCCGACCATGGAAGTTCCCAGGTTCGAGGATTATCGAAAGTACGTCGATCGTGACAGCGAGAAGAAAGAGATTTCGACCACGATGGGTTTTGTTCGACTGCTTTCAAAATTAGTCGACGACAAAAAAATCGGCAAAAACATTGTGCCCATCGTTCCTGATGAATCTCGAACTTTCGGGATGGAAGGCATGTTTAAGCAGGTTGGGATCTACGCTCATGCCGGCCAGCTTTACGAGCCTGTTGATAGTCACATCATGGCATCCTATCGCGAAGCCAAGGATGGACAGCTACTGGAAGAAGGGATTTCCGAGGCAGGCTCGATGGCATCATTTAACGCTGCGGGAACTGCTTACAGTGCCCACGGTGTCAACATGATTCCGTTTTATATTTACTACTCGATGTTTGGGTTCCAGCGAATTGGCGATCTGATTTGGGCAGCGGCGGACATGCGGGCCAAAGGATTTTTACTTGGTGGAACGGCAGGTCGAACAACGCTCAACGGCGAAGGGCTACAACATCAAGATGGACATAGTCTGTTGAACGCGATTGCCTTCCCGACAGTACGAGCCTTCGATCCGGCTTTCCATTACGAAACCGCTGTGATCATCTTTGACGGCTTGAAAAAGATGTACGAAGAAGGCGAAACCGCAATTTATTACCTGATGGTTGGCAACGATAATTACATCATGCCCAAGATGCCGGATGGATGCGAGGAAGGAATTACCAAAGGAATCTACAAATTCCGATCGCTGGATGCTGCGAAAGAAAAATATCGAGTGCAGCTATTTGGTAGCGGTGCGATCATGAATTGCGTTTTAGAGGCCCAAGTGACGTTGGCCGCAAAGTACGGCATTTCAAGCGATGTTTGGAGCGTCACCAGTTACAACGAACTTCGACGGGACGCTCAAGAATGTCAGCGTTGGAACATGTTCCATCCGACGCTGGAGCCTCGCAAAAGTTACCTTGAAACGGTTCTTGAAGGAGTGGACGGACCGTTCATTGCATCTAGTGATTATGTTCGGGCGCACTCCGAACAAGTCGCTCCTTTCGTGCCCGGAGACTTCTTTGCGTTGGGCACCGATGGAATGGGCCGCAGCGACACCCGGCCTGATCTTCGACGACACTTTGAAGTCGATCAGGAGTGCATTGTGATCGCGACGCTTTATCAACTTGCCCAACAGGGAAAGATGAAGCTAGAAGAGGTTGAAAAAGCGATTAAAGACCTCGATGTCAATCCGGATAAAATCAGTCCGCTCTACGCGTAAACGATTATTCAATTCCCAAGCGGCCTTTACCGTTGGTAATCGCCAGATGATAAAAGATTAAAAGGTTCACCAAGATGGCTGTTGAGTTTAAGTTGCCTCCGCTGGGAGAAGGTGTTGAATCGGGCGATGTTCTTGAGGTCATGGTATCCGAAGGGGATACGATCGCCGTTGATCAAGGGATCGTCGAATTGGAAACCGACAAGGCGACCGTGATCGTACCATCGGAAGTTGCAGGAACCATTTCCAAGATCAGTTGTTCCGAAGGGGACACAATCAATGTCGGCGATGTGATTTTGGTCGTCGAAGCGGATGCGTCGGCCCCAGCCGCTTCGGAACCTGCAGCGCCCGAGCCGCCGGCAGCACCGGAACCTGAGCCGGCATCCAAGGTTGAACCAGATCCAGCACCAGCACCAGCACCAACACCCTCGCCGCAGCCGACAACGCCACCGGCGACTCAGCAGAATTCTGAGCCATCACCTGCACCCGCGCCTGCTCCCACACCTCCGCCAGCTCCGACTCCTCCCCCGGCCGCTCCGGCAGCAAGTTCCGCAGCGGCAGCCGACATGGGAAGTGTTGCGGCCGGACCTTCAGTGCGTCGGTTTGCTAGAGAAGTCGGCGTTGATCTACGTTCCGTGGAAGGATCTGGGCCCAACGGACGAATCATTCGCGACGACGTGTTGCGAGTGGTTCGGGAAGGAAGCCGCAATGGATCTGCCAAGAGTGGTTCGTCTTCCCCGGGTACTCAAACCGATGGTTTTGGGCCTGTCCGTATTGAAAAGATGCCTAAAATCCGTCAAACCATCGCGCGGAAAATGCACGAATCGTGGACGACCTGTCCCCGTGTTACTAACTTCGACGATGCCGATGTGACGGCTTTGGAGGATATCCGTCAGAAAAGCAAGCAGGAGTATGCTGCCGTTGGCATCAAGCTGACGAGCATGCCGTTTATCATCAAAGCGGTCGCGATGGCCCTGAAATCAAACCCTGTGATCAATGCTTCGGTCGATCTTGAAAAAGGGCAGATCATCTACAAAGACTACATCAATGTAGGAATTGCAGTGGACACCGAACGTGGGTTGGTGGTTCCGTCTTTGCGAGAGGCCGATAAACTTGGAATTCCCGATATTGCCCGCCAACTCGGTACGATGGCCGAAAATGTACGCGACAACAACTTTTCAATCGAAGATCTAAGAGGCGGAACGTTTACGATTAGCAACCTTGGAGCGATAGGTGGGACGTACTCGACGCCTATCATCAACACTCCGGAGACGGCGATTTTGCTAGTTGGTCGGTCCCGGAAATTGCCCGTTGTGGTAGAGGATGACGTCAAAATTAGGCTGATGATGCCACTCAGTTTATCTTACGATCACCGTCTGATTGATGGCGGAGCAGCCGCCCGGTTTTTGAACGATGTCATTGGTTACTTGGAAGCGCCCAGTCGATTGTTATTGGCACCGTAGCGTGTTATTGCGGATTTGAGCTTTGCTTTTATCAGCTCATCAGAAATTCGATTTTGTCAACAAATCTGGTCCGTGGCTGTCCGTGGCTGGTGTCATTAAGGCTGAATCAAAATAAACATTCGGGCTCAACTTTTTCGACGGTTTAAACTGAGCCGCGATAGGCTTTCTGATCACGAGGGCTAAGTTGTCGCTGCGGCCTGCTAATGAATTTTGCTTTGCATCGCTACCAACTCTACCGTAACACACCCAGCTGGTTTAATTGTATCGACGAATTAACGACGCAAGCCGCTGAAAATACTTCTCGCCCCCAATCGCTTTGGCGCTTTCGGGACTGGAATTGGAGACGGCATGACATCACATAAGATGCCAGCCTGTGCCATCCGGGTGGGCAACAGATAGGTCTTCAATCCTTGTTGTTTTTTTCCGGGCAACTGAATGGCAGATCCCTGGAATTTCTGAATCACTTCAACGGCCTTTTGGTTGTATTCTTTTCTGCCGCCAACTCCCGTTTTTTCGATCCAATCGAATTGTCCGACGGTGACATAGCTTTCTTCGATATCGTGGAAATCGTAAGCTTCAATTCCTTCCTGGCGAAGAAAGGTTGCCAGCACGGTCGCTTTTTTCATGGCGTTCATTAATTTGCTATTAGCGACGCCTTTACGATTTCTCTTTAAGAACTCATCTTTGGCGAGCGTTTGTGCAAATTCTTCTTCTTCAGTCAAAATCTCACCGGTAAACGTTGCAATTCGAATGGTATATCTTCCAGGATTTTTGAGAAGGCTGTACTTGGAATTGGAATTGATTTTAACGACGTATGGATCCACTGTTTTAGGATTAAAATATTCTTCGGGCAGCAAAGGATTGGTCATCAAAAACGCGGCGCCCAACGGACCTCTGTTTCGTTCGTTTGGATCTGCCCTCTGGCTGGCTCTGGAATCTCGCCACTGTCGCAACTGCTCACGCCAAGCATCTTCACCCAAATCGCGTGCGGATGCCAAGCTTTCAGGATGCAAGGTCTTAATTTTTAGTAGCGTTTTTTGTGCTTTTGAGTCGTCGACGCTGGCGAAGTCACCAACCAGGACTGCAACTTCTTCTACCCTGGCGCTGGATGCGACTTTCATTTGAATAGGACGATGAGATTCGCGCCCGTTTTGATCAATGTATTTCTCCCATCCTTTTCCGGCACCGATGGCGGCTTGAGAGTGATCGAACCGATGCGTGTAAACGTACGATTGAAGCCGAAATCTTTGTCTTAACTCTTCAGCCAAACGGTTCGCTTGCTGCTTGCCGCTGTCACCGGCGAAACTGGCACACATGATTAGCCAGGGTCCCGACTTTTGGCTCAGTTCAAGGCTTTCCCGAGATGTAGGGGCTCTTTTGCCAAATGGAATTCGAAAGGGTTGCGCGTCCGCGATCGCGCACCATGATAAAATGAATGTCAGTAACAGAGTTACACAAATTCTGTTTTCCGTTTTCATCAGGATTCCTCCTTAAGATCCAAAGACCGTCAAGCCCGGTTATTCGGGAGGAGGACGATATCAATGTCCTTCAACGGCTCCAATATCAATTTGCCAGCTTTGAAAACGAAAAATCGGATCAATGGGAATTTGTAGTCTCTTCAGCGGGTTCTTGGGAGGTCTTGGAGATCATGGGGACTGTGGGAGATCTTAGGGACGGGAGATCTTGGGAGATCTTAGGGACAGGCCATGATGGATCTCACGTTTGGTGATGGTTCCTTCCGGCAGAAGGAACGTACTGGAAGTTCCTGGGGACAGACTATGTGAATCCCTCGGGGAAAGTGGGGCATTGCGACGGGGACAAATTCGTGGGGGCAGACTCAAATATTGAGGATGTAAGACCCAAATATTTCATTCGTGGAAGGAAAGCCTGTTTCGGCTGGTCTTATGTAGAAAATTCGGGCATTAGCTGACTTAAGGGGTTGAAAACCACCTTGTGTAGCTTATTTTCATTGATAGTGGTAACACAATATTCGCATTCCAATCAACTTCGCGTCTTTTTGAGGCACATTGACCGAGGAAACCATGCAATACAGTTTTCGACTTGCAGAGCTTTTGGGACATGTTCCCGATCCTATAAAACGACCGGGAACCATCAAGTCAATTGTCGAATACACGGGACTTGATAGGCATCAGGTTGCTGCTCTGTTGAAGAACGAAGTGAAATACATCCCCTTAAAGGCACTCTCAAGGCTCTGTGATTATCTGATCGAACATGGACACGCGACGGCCGATCAGTTGCCGGGGGCATTGTTTGCGGTCGAACCAGAGAATTTCTGGGAATTACTGGCCCGTCGAAGTCGGTTGGAAATGTGCGTTGGTGTCCGTAAGGATGTCAGCGCTGAATCTTCGGATGTCTCGTTTGTTGTGGCATCGGATTCAGTGTTGCTGGGCGAGATCTTGAACGGCGTCACGACGCTTGGAGGCACTGCTAAACTTCGCAAGGGCGAAAACGGTGAGTTTTCTCCGATCATTCGTCCGGCTGAATCGGCTCCGCATCCGGAGCACTTGAAGCAGTCTTTGGTCTGGAGTCCGGGGCAAGCAGAGGCCAGCGAAGTCGCTCGTCGAGCGTGGATGGTTTACAACGAGTTCTCGGAATCCAAAGGGGACAAGGCTCTGGTGGGCATTGGAAGCACCAAGAGTAATCCCGTTGTTGAAATAGTGCTTGCTCGGGCATTCAATTGCGAGCCTTTTGTTTCCCAGGACGTTTCGGGGAGCTCTCAGGAACGATCCATCCCGTTTTTTATGAGATACCGGGATCACGATCCTCACCCGCCATCGTGTGTTGCAGGACTCCAATTGAGCCAGGAAAAAAAAGAACTGTATCCCGGGCTTTATTACGAGGCTGCCAATGGCGACTGGACTCGGTTCGGAAGCGACAAGCCTAACGAAGAAGTGGCTTTCGTGTTTTACGTTCACCGCGAATCTCAGGGAAGACTTGAAATGGTTCTGGGTGGATTTTCCGGGCGAGCCACCCGGCTTTTGGCTCGTGCATTGGCGACTCGAGCCGAAGACTTTTGGCCCCCGGTTTACGAGATGCAAGGAATTCAGGTCGGCGGTTTTTTGGCCAAGTTCAATCTGCCCAGTTCCAAAAAGGAAAAAGATATCTTGCGTACCGATTTGGTAGCCACCACCGAGGTGACTAAGATCCCTGTCGAATCGTTCGAGCGTCGGCTTGGCAAGATCAAAAAGTAGTTAGCGATTGCAATTGGAATTATGCGATTCTTTGACACTCACGC
>JBCCSJ010000230.1:0-9488 GCA_039200505.1 Planctomycetota bacterium
GCCGGAAGAGGTGGAGCACCTGCTCAAGATCGTCTTCGTCAAGGCGCTCTGCCGTAAGCTGGATTGGGTTCTGGGAACGAGCCATTCGATATTGCCCTTAACGAAAAAACGTTGTTAAACCAGGAAGTTGAATTTGATCACCTGTATTTTGATTCGGTGCCTCCCAATCACGATCCCGAAATTACTGAATTTGAGTATAAACCGCTGCTGATGTCGTCGTCATCCGACGTGACACTGGAGATTGTCGAAGGGCCGCGAGGAATGGTGCTTTCCGAAGACAACGCAGTAAAGTGGACGGTTCCTCAAAAAACGGGTTTTGCTTACGTGCCGGTGACGATCCAGGCATCCGATACAGCAGGGCGAGTCGTTCAACAGCATTTTCGAATTTCGTTGGGCGGCGACAACCAAACGTTACCAACGGATCCCAAACTTCTTTCAAAACGGTTTCGGATTCCCGATGAAAAATATTGGAATTTACCTGAATTAAAGATGACTCGTGGTGAAAGGCCACCAATCGAGTTCAATAGCCCAGTGGTTGCGACGTCTGTAGGCGGAGGGGGAAAATACTTAATCGCCAAAACACTAGAGGGCGAACAGTTACAAATCATAAACACCCAAGATGGCACCGTTCGCTCGATTCCGTTTCAAGGAGATCCCTCCTGTTTCGCTGCCAGTGCCAACCATCTGGTAACGTTCGAACCGAAGCATCGAATATTCCATCGCTGGAATTTAGAAACCGGAAAAAAAGAACTATCGGTTCCTTGCCAATTCGCACAACAAATTTTGTTCGTTCGAATCGGTCACTCAACCGGCGGGCCCATTTTTGTTGGTATCGAAAGCGAAGAAAGATCGTTCTCAGAACAAGAGAGATCATTCGAATTACTAAGTGTTAGTCTCGATTCGTTAAATTTGGACCGCAAAGAAACGATTTCAAGAACCAATGAAGTGATGCGAACTGGGATTAATTGCATTCCGAATCGGGTTCGTATCTCAGGCGATGGTCGAATGATAACCACGCCGACTGGCGGTGAACAATCTGTGATTCTTAGCCGCAATCAGGATGACTGGACAGCTTACGCCATCGACTCGAATGCGACGCCTGTTGTCCCCAGCTATCATGGCGGGTTCACTCTCACTACCAGCGACGTGTACGAACACGCGCTTTTGCGAAGCGGATCGGCGTACGGGATGGCTGGGACAGGTGGAAAGTTCACCCTGAAATATGGTCAATCTGTCGAGGGTCTCAAATCTGGAGCACCTCGATCCGACATTTACCTGTTGACCAAGTTTGATCCGTTGGGAAACCCAAAAAGTTATTTGAGATCGGTTGAATCGAAAGTGGATTTTGAGTTGGAACCTGAAGGATTCTTGGCCAATCGAATCGAGCTATCTCAACCTGGTCGGCTGACTTACGACCAACGAGTTTTGCCTTTGCCAGAATCGAAACAGATCCTTTACTTTTCGACTGACGGACTCAAACTCAATTTCATGGAATTCGATTATTGGTTAAAGCTTAAAAAAAGCACTGCCGACTTCGTCGAATTTCGAAACGGTCAACCGCCGATTCCAGCAACGGCTGGATCCTCAGTCCGATGGACTTTCGATATCGAATCGAGCACCTCAGGTAAATTTGTGGCCAACGTTTACGGCCCGTCTGGAATCAAGGTCAGCGGCAATCGGGTTATCTGGAAAGTTCCCAAGGACTTTCTGGATCCTTACGCCAACGCAAAGCTTGTGGTGAGAGCGGACGGGCAAACGATCGTGCGATATTTGACCTTCGTTTTTCCTGAAAACAGAGCTCGAGCGGAATATTTCTCGAAGTTTTTGCAGTAAAAAACGTTCATAAGTAGATCCTTACTTCGGTTTCCATCCGATAATTTGGGTAGGACCTGAAACCGAATAAGCGTTAACATCGGTTCAGTCGGTGAATCAAATGCAAGTTTGATCGTCGCCCTCAGTACGGCTACCAAAATGCACCCAGCTATGATGAATGATTGGGAAACGAATCGGAACTTGGATTGATGGGCTTTCTGTCTAAAAAATCTCGGATCAACTCAAAATCACACGCGGTACTTTCAATTCCCTGCGTGTGTGCCATCGTCGTGCTATTTGGGCCATTTTTTTGTGATGCCCAAGAAGCCGAACTTAACTCGGAATTCACTCAAAAAATTCGTCCTATTCTTGAACAATACTGTTACGACTGTCATTCGGGCGATTATCCGGAAGCCGGCGTTGATCTTGAGAAATATCGCTCTTTCGCTGAAGTGTCTGGGGGACTGGAAACTTGGGCCAAGGCATTCGACGAAATTCATCAAAAAGAGATGCCTCCCGCCGACTGTGATCAGCCAACTGACCAGCAGCGATCTGATTTCAAAGACTGGATGCTCAAAGTCATCGAGTCTCAAAGCCAGGAACAAAGCCCCTTAGGTCGAGCCCGACGCTTGAGCCGATTCGAATTCGAAAATACGATTCGCGATTTATTTCGAATGGATCGAGATGTTTTTAATAATCCGGCCAGAGTGATCAAGACAACCAACTACTTCAATCCGGCAACCCGCAAAATGCCTCGGCATGTTTTTGCGGTCAGCTATTTTTTTGGTGCAGATCGAAGGCACTCGGATTTGTCTGGCGTTTCAACTTTGCCCGTTGATCCTCCTGTAGAACACGGATTTTCCAACGACCAGGACGCTCTTAGCCTTTCACCTCTTCAGATGGAAAATTTTATCGAGATCGGGAGCTCGCTGGTCAACAGTCCCGAGTTCCCTCAATTGTGCGGAATCTGGGAGAGTATGTTTGCAGCCAAACCTGGAGATGCGCTTGCTGATGCTGAGGCAAGAGGTCGGGAGCAGATCAAAATCTTCTTGCCGCGAGCATTCAGAGCGCCTATCGAGAGTTCCGTTTTAGCAAAATACCAACAGCTTTTTGAAAACGAATTGCGGTTAACAAAAGATTACACAAAAAGCATGAAAACGGCGGCTGTTGCGATATTGATATCGCCTCAATTCCTTTACCGCACTGAATTTGCCAGCTTGGAATCAGTAGCCACCGATGAAGAATTAATGCAAAATTTTGCATTGGCAAATCGGCTTTCCTATTTCCTTTGGAGTTCCATGCCCGATGAAATCTTGATTCAGGCTGCCAGAGAAAAAAGATTGACGCGACCTGGCGAATTGAGACGGCAAGTCGACCGCATGTTGCTGGATCGCAGGATTAAAGCGTTGTCGGTTGACTTTGGGATGCAGTGGCTCAAACTTCAGAAAATTGCCACGGTCCAACCAGATAAAGACAAGTATCCGGAATACTATCGTCGTGACCTTCCGCCGCCCGGCATCTCAATGATGATCGAGCAGATGTTATTGTTCGAAACGGTGATGGTTGAAAATCGTAGTATCCTCGATTTTATCGCATCTGACTTTAGCTACTTAAACCGGCAGTTGATGCTTTGGTATTCCATGGACCCTCAAAAGTTGATCGGGTTTATGCCGCCGAACGAAAATTTTGAGGACTTTTTCCGAGTCAATTGGGAAACAGAACATCGAGGAGGCGTTATCGCTTCGGGGGCGATGTTGCTATCGACTTCGACCACCACTCGCACCAGCCCAGTTTATCGCGGAGCCTGGATATTGGATGTGATTTTCAACTCTCCTCCCCCGCCAGCGCCAGCCGATATTCCTCCGCTGGAACCAGCCGGTTCACAAACCGATGTTCATTTGAATGTACGTGAGAAACTGAAACTGCATTCTGAGGACCCGACCTGTGCTTCTTGTCACGTTAAAATGGATCCTCTCGGTTTCGCTCTTGAAATGTTCGATACCGTGGGGAAGTGGAGAAAGAGTTACGATTCAGGCGATAAAATAGACGCCAGCGGAATTCTTGAGGGTGAACCGTTTGACGGTCCGGTTCGTTTGAAAAACGTGATTTTGCGAAAGAAAGAACGTTTTGTTCAGGCGTTTGTAGAACACACGGTAAAATATGCGCTAGGACGACAGTTACATTATTCCGACAAACCGGCCATTCAAAAAATTACTTCGAATGTCTTAAGTCAAGATTCTCGATTCCAGTCGGTAATCCGAGAAGTTGTTTTAAGCGAACTTTTTCAGCAATGATTGGGTGATGACCATGAAACCGATAAACAGGCGAACAGCTTTGCGGGGATTGGGAGCAACCATTGCCCTTCCGTGGCTAGAGGCGATGCTGCCTTCGACCTCATTGACCGCGTCAAAGTTTGCGAACAATCCGGCGACCCCCAAACGTCTTGCATTTATGTATATTCCCAACGGTGTCATTGGGAGTAAGTGGTTTCCAACGACGACGGGGACTGATTTCGAACTTCCCGATAGTTTGAAACCACTTCGAAAGTTTCAGCAGGATATTACGGTCGTCAGCGGGCTTAATCGAACCTACCTCACAGGTGAACCCCACTCACAGGCAGGGTCATGTTGGTTGACGTCGGCCAGGCCTAATGAAAGAAGTGACGGTGCAACCGCCATTGATATCACACTGGATCAGGTGATCGCGCGGGGCGTCGGCAACAAAACTCCGTTCCCCTCGATTGAATTGAGTTGCAATAGCTTCATTGACAACATGGAACCCAAAATCTTTGATGCGATATCTTGGTACGGTCCCGGCCATGACGCCAAATCTGAAAATGATCCCCGCAAAGTTTTCAAAAGATTGTTTGGAAACGCCCGAACTGCAAAACAAAGTGTGTTGGATACGGTCTTAGGAGATGCAGAGGATCTCAAAAAAGTCCTCGGAAAAGCTGACCGAAGAAAATTGGACGAATACCTTTCGTCAGTGCGGTCGATTGAAAAAAGACTTCATCTACAGGATCAATCCAAAGGAAAAATCGGCCCCGTGGATTTCAAAGTCCCCGATGAAATTCCCACCAATCGAGGCGAATATATTCGGATGATGGGCGACTTGATGGTGCTCGCCTTTCAAACTGATCAAACCCGTATTGCATCGCTAATGGTGGGTCCCGAGCGATGGGAAACGCCCCTGTTGTACGACGGCGTTTTCGGAAAACCTGTCAATCATCATGTGATGACGCACGATCCAATGATGGATGATCAGGTAGCCTTAATCGACCAATTTCACGTGGCCCAGTACGCTTACCTTTTGAACCGTCTTAAATCTGTACGCGAAGGTGACCATACATTGTTGGATCAATGCAGTTTTGTCCTAGGGTCAGGATTGGGCAATGGAGCCCGACATTCCTATGAGCAACTCCCAATCGTTATCGCGGGATCAGGGGGCGGAAGTTTTCAGACTGGTCATCACTTGAAAGCCGCGGACGATACTCCACTGGCAAACTTGTGGTTGTCTCTGGCTCAAAATATGGGATTGGAAATTGACGAGTTTGCGGATGGCAGCCAGGCTTTGACCGGTCTTTAAAATGCTCGATGGGAATATCGTTACAAAAATGGGAGCCAATGAGGCTCCCCTAACTTTTCAATGACCAAAAAATGGTTACCAGATTTTGATCCGATCCTCTTCCGCTTTAAACAGTTTATCTCCCGGCTTTACATCAAACGCTTCGTAAAAGGCATCGATGTTAGTTACTGGGCCATTGGCTCGATACTGGCTGGGAGAGTGAGGGTCGGTTAGCAGCCGTTTGACCATTTCACTGTCTCTGTATTTTCGCTGCCAAACACGGCTCCATCCAACGAAAAATAGTTGGCTAGGATTCCAACCAGCAACTTTGGTTTCCGGCTCCCCAGCCAATGCTATTTTCATCGCCTTGTATGAAATCGCCAACCCTGAAAGATCCGCGATATTTTCTCCTAAGGTGAGCTGGCCATTCACGTTCCTTTCGGGCAGCGGAGAGTATTCGGCGTACTGTGAGATAAGTTTTTCAGTTAAGACTTTGAACGCCTTTCGATCCTCGTCGGTCCACCAATTGTTCAGGTTGCCATCGCCATCATATTGGCTGCCTTGATCGTCAAATGCGTGACTGATTTCATGTCCAATCACAGCACCAATCCCTCCGTAGTTGAGCGGAGCGGGAGTTTTTTGTCCGAAAAAAGGTGGTTGAAGAATAGCCGCAGGAAAGACGATTTCATTTTTGGAGGGATTGTAATAGGCATTCACAGTCTGAGGAGTCATGCCCCATTCGTTCCGATCGATCGGTTTTCCAAGTTTGCCAATATTACGTTGGTGTTCAAATAGGTTTGACCGCATCACATTTCCAAAAAGGTCGTCAACGCGGACTTCATACCCTTCGTAAGATCGCCAAACGTCAGGATACCCTATTTTTGTTTCAATTTTTGCGAGTTTTTCTTTCGCTTTGGCTTTGGTGGTGTCGGTCATCCATGACAGTTCGTCGATGCTTTGTCCGAATGCCTTCAGAAGATTGTCGACCAGTTTCTCCATTTCCGCTTTTGCTTCTGGGCGGAAATATTGTTGAACGTAAACCTGCCCGACAGCTTCACCAAGGGCTCCGAAATCTCCACCGCCTTGACCAGAAATAGCGTAGACCGCTTGCTTCCATCTGGGCAATTGCTCCGGGATACCGGCGAGTTGTTTTTGGTATAACTCGAAATTGGCAGTTACAAATTCTTTGGTCAAAAACGGAGCGGCCGTATCAAGAACTTTGTACCGCAAATACTTCTTCCAAGTCTCTACTGGCGTCTTTTGGAATTTGGTTGCAAACTCTTTGAAAAAACTGGGCGTGTTAACGTTTACCTCAGCAGGTGCGCCGCCAATTTGGCTGTTGACTTGGCTTGCTGCAAAATACGCCTCCCAATCGAGCTGACCACCAGTCAATTCTCCTAGTTTTTGAAAAGACATTTTGTTGTAGCGAGCCTTGGCATTGCGCAGTTTCACTCTTTCCCACGAAATCTCGGCCAGTTCGGTTTCCAACGCCAAGATCTGGTCGGCGGTCGCTTCACCATTTCCCAGGTCAGCTAACTTACATAGCGTTGCGATATAATCCATCAACGCCAACCTTGATTCCTTTGAAGATTCGTCTTCTTTCAAATAGTAGTCTCTGTCAGGAAGAGACGTCCCACTTTGTACCAATTGGCAGATGTACTGCGTTGCATCGCCTGCGTCCTGTGACACGAACAATCCGATCGGCGTCGAAATACCTTTGGTGCCCAGATATCCAAAATGTCGCCAAACGTCTTCGTGATTTTCAAGATCATCAATCTGTTTTAATTCACTGGAAACAGCACCCAGTCCAATTTCTTCAATCAAAGCCTCGTTCATAAAACTTCGATAGAAATCAGCAATCCTTTGTTCGTTCGTGCCTTGAGGATGAATCTCTTCCGCAGTCGTCTCGACAATTTTGCGAATCCTGTATTGCGATTGATCGGCCAGAATATTGAAGGATCCGTAATTGGATTTATCAGCCGGGATTTCCGTCTCTTTCAACCACCTACCATTAACGTGCAAAAATAGGTCGTCCTGAATTCGAATTGATGGGTCAATGGCTGACTTGTCAAATTCATTTTCATCTTGAGCGTTCAAAAAACCGCTGGGGGTGAACACAATCAAAAAAGTGGCTATTAAGTACCTCATGAGGTTACCTTTAACTGCTGGCTGGTGTTAGCTTCAATGGGGAGATGTATTTTTCCTGTTCACCCAATTGATTCAAGGCGGGCAATTACAATTTTTCGTCGACGACCTTCGAGGGGGTTGTCTGATTACAATTTAGTTTTCCCGGTGCAATGCAGAACGGTCGTAGACAATCGTCGGTGGTCGTTTTAAAGCCAGAACTTTTCATTTTGACTAATCATGAAAGCGAACGAGCATTTGAATTCACGCAAGTCAAATACCAAAATCTCTTTTCTTAGGGGGATTAACGTCGGAGGCAAAAACAAACTGGCAATGGCGGATCTGAGGAACGCTCTTGCGGTACTGGATCTGGGTCAATTGAAGACATACATCCAAAGTGGCAATCTTGTTTATGCTTCTTCCCGGACCACTGATCAACTGGATCGTGAAATTCCTAGGATCATCAAAAAAGAGTTTGGCATTGGGTCCCCTTGCATCACAATCTCTCTAAATGACTGGAAACAAATCATCACGAACTTGCCTTTTGAAGATCTCGATCCCAAGCTATTCCACGTGACTTTATTTCCTCGAAGCCTCAAGCCGGCCGAAAAGAAAGCGATTCTTCCGGATGACACAGTTGATGATCGTTTGCAGTTCAAGAAAAACGTGGCCTACTTATATTGCCCTAACGGTTATTCGAAAACCAAACTAACCAACGGCTTTTTCGAGAAGAAATTAGGCATTCAGGCGACGACTCGAAACTGGAATACGGTGAACAAATTGTTAAAACTTGCTAACGAATTGCATCCCTAATTCGTTTCCGCAACGGATGAAAACGATTACGAAATCGACAAACGGTCCAACAGTCAAGGGCACTAATTTTGTTTCGAGTTTCAGGCTTTCCCGATGAATGAATGCGAGGGGCCAACCGCTGGAGAAAACGACATTAAACGGCGGGACAAAGCATCCACTTGGCCAACCCTTTCAGTCGCTAACGCATTCGGCCCTTCCAGTAAAAAGCCAACGTAAGTATGGTCAATAACGGGCTGCGATAGTTTTCACGATTGGTATGAAACCAATGAGATGGGAACGATCTGGCAATGAGAAGTAAGGATGACTCTCGGTCTATTCGCCAAGTTGTCTTACTCGTTCTACCAGTTGATCAAATATCTCATCTGACACATCCAGCTTTTTCGAAAGAGCACGAAGAACGTCGCATTCGCTCGCCGTAAATTTTTTGTCGGCGATTGCAACTTCCAGCAAAATGGCCATTGTTTCTTTTGGTTCTGCCTTCAGGACTCGAAACTGTTCTTTGTGAAAATCAGGATCTGTTTGTGCTCGATTGATCATCGCCTGCAGTGAAGCCTCTCCAACGCCTACCTCGTCAGCAAGCCTTTCGAGGACTGCTTTTTCTGCTTCGCCTACGTTCCCTTCAATCCCGGCAACACAACAGGCTGCTCTTAAGACATCAACTTTCAGCATGGGGTTCATCGCAGTTCCCTTCCATCAAAACCAATTGGCCGGTGTGTTCCACGTACCAGATTTAAATTTACGCTAACAACTCGCGAAAAATTGATTGCCGGCCTGCTAATTGAATTTCCCACGAAAACCAAATTTTCAGGGACGCGAGCCGGTCACATCATTCATAGCGAGTTCTACGAAACAGGCTTTCTCAATGGCAATATTTTAAAATATTGATCGTTGCGTCAATTGGTGTCAGCACAAAAAAGGATTTTAAATCGGCCTGTCTCAAATCTAATCTATTAAAAAGTTAGAAGGACAAACAGAATAATTTGTCGACTTCTTGATACGGTTTGAAGCTGAGACTTATCTGTTTTTACTGAGTTCGGAAGATGAGCTTTCTTGCGCCATATGATAGTGAGAATCCAGTTTGGCCATCATCGATCGAATCGGCCCAACATTGCTCGCCCGAGCCGGCCAGGTGGTACGAATATGGTTTCCGGAAGCTGTCATGATACCGCTGTCCC
>JBCCSJ010000231.1:0-9329 GCA_039200505.1 Planctomycetota bacterium
CGATTATCACGGGGCTGTTGCTTTTTAAAGCCATCTTTTTTTTGATCAATGCTTGGGCGTTGCAAGGTTTGGGCCAGCAACAATCGAGTCGTCGAATCTCGTCACTTACTCGCCCCAATCTTATTTTGATCAACTTGGACGATGCCGACGTCGATCTTTTTACCGATCAGATGCTCGAGTATTTTCCGAACATCCAAAAGCTATCTCGTCGTTCGCTTCGGTTAACCAATTGTCATGTGAACGCCCCATTATGCGGACCCTCGCGGGCTAGTTTGCTGCGAGGCCAATATCCTCACCGGGTCAATGTTAGGACCAATGTTGCCAAGGGACGATTGAACAACGGTTTTACCGGCGGCTACGAAACCTTCAAAGCCAACGGGGGAGAAGCTGAAAATATCGGGGTCTGGATGCAGCGGTCCGGGTATCGAACGATGATGATCGGTAAGTACGCTCACGGGTTAGCCAATCCGGAAGGCGTCCCGGGCTGGGACGACTGGTTGTGTAGTCTGGGTGGCGATTATTATGGAATGTTTCGTTATCTGAAAAGGGTTCAGGATCCTCATGAAAGACGGAAAAGATTGGACGAGTCTATCTATCGAACGACTTATGAAGCCGAAGAAGCGGACTGGATGATTTCGGAGCATGCCCGCCGAATTCAACAACAGCAGCGACCTCAACCTTTCTTTCTTTACCTCGCTCCATTGGCCCCTCACCTTGCGTCCAAGGGTGGAGTCATGTCGGAAAAACGGTACGCTAACGCACTGCCAGATTTGAAATTAATCGGCAGTCCTGATTTGAATGAGGTTGACGTTTCAGACAAACCGAAAGCAATCCAACGTGAAAAGTTTTCTGATCGCTTAATGGAACAGATGCATCAAAATCATCGCACTCGTGCGATTACGATCAAATCCATTGACGACATGGTGGGCCGAATCCTTCAGTCGCTGCATCAGAACGGTTTTGCCGAAAACACTTATCTTTTTTTTACCTCGGATCACGGGTACCAGTTGGGTCATAACAGAATGGTGGCAAAAAAAATGCCATTTCATCGGTGTACTGTAGTCCCCATGATGATTGCTGGCCCGGATGTGATTCCGGGGCAATCCGACCAGTTGATTCAGCAAATCGATCTTATTCCGACGTTTTTGGAAATGGCCGGCGCGACAACTCCGGTTTCCCTGGATGCCAAGTCGATCATGAACTTGATGAAAAAAGAGTCGGCCCGTCAAAAAGAACATCACGACTCGATACTGATTCAGAATTGGGAAGCCAAAAATCAGATGGGCAAAGTCAACTCTGCTGAATACGTATCGTTAAGAATGGCGACTTCGATTTTTACCCAGTGGGCCAACGGGGAACAAGA
The DNA here is from genome assembly GCA_039200505.1 of Planctomycetota bacterium. Taxonomy (GTDB): domain Bacteria; phylum Planctomycetota; class Planctomycetia; order Pirellulales; family Pirellulaceae; genus Mariniblastus. The sequence continues at coordinate 1,364 of JBCCSJ010000231.1, forward strand.
GTTTTACGACTTGGTCGAAGACCCCTATCAATTGGAAAATCGAATTTCTGAAATTTCACAGCAGCAACAGGAAAAATGGCGGACCCGGATGCGTGAATTAAAACGGGGGGGCCATCCGCCACAGGTGACGCTTGCCAATCAGAAAAAATTTGGGCGCCATGAAAAGATTCGCGGTTTTGTCGACGTGGATTCCGCTATCGGCTCGGTTCAAGTCCAGATCCATCACAATGAATACGGATATTGGAACGGGGAGAAATGGAATCACCAATCGGCTTGGTTAACGGCAAACCTTGAAAATCCTGATGGACTATTGTCGGGTTGGTCGGTCAATTGCCGGTACGAACAGTTTGAAGAATTGACGGACATCCGTGTCGTCGCAGTTGCAACCGATCGAGCAGGCACCCGATCCCAAACTGCCAAATCGGACTACCAAGTCGATGTGGTAGATCCTGTGGCAATTCTCAAGCTGCCGGAGAACGGATCAACAGTTGGCGTGAAAACGATGCTGTTTGGAACTGCCAGCGATGACCAGATGCTCAGTGGAATTGAACTAACTCTCATTCGGCTTGATGACGGTAAATTTTATGATGGAGTGGATTGGGTCGACGGGGAGACCACTTTCTTGAAACGACTTCGGCAGAATCGCTGGCATCGCGACCTGGTGCTTGCACCCGGACGTTACAAGGCATCCGCGCGTGCCATTGACGCATCGGGTAATTACGATCTGACTCCCTCCGTGACTGAATTCAGCGTGACGGATGCGGCCGATCGAGATGAGTGAAGTTCCTGAACACTTGCGGCACAAACCTGCCACAGAACTGGAACAAGAAAGAGAATTGGTTCTCGTTTGTCCCGAGTTTAAAAGCAAAGTCAATCTTTCCCGAATCGTACGACTGGCCGGGTGTGCGGGAGTCCGCCGAATCATTGCTTGTGGAAATGCTGGCGTCGATTCGACGATCACTCGTGATGCGATGAACTACGTTCGCTTGGAAAAACGTCGCTCGATGATCCCGGTTTTAAAAAAGCTTCGGTCTCAAGGGTTCCGACTTGTCGGTCTTGAACAAACGGATCGGTCGGATTGCTTGTTTGATTATCGTTACAAACGAAAAACCGGATTGGTGATTGGGCATGAAAGGCACGGTATGCTGCCTGAGGAATTATCGCTGGTAGACGATACCATTGAGATTCCGGTATATGGGGAACCTCACAGTTATAACGTTGCGACTGCAACCACGATGGCAGTTTACGAATATTGCCGCCAGTTTCCTGCGGGATAATTTGCTTGAACCCATTTTCAATTCGACTGGTTCGAGGTGTAATTAAGGCAACGACGGGGAATTACCATAGCGTGGTCAATCGTAGTGGGTTTCGCCAAAAACCCTGTTTTGGGGAATTGGAATTTTGGCCAATCCCATTACTTGAAAACCGATTTTCGTACCAAGAATTCGGACGGCCACACTTGTTTTTCGTTCCCTGTAAAACGGAACCTAATTTAAAGTCAATTGAACGTTAAGGAACAAAAATGGCAGAAATTACTCTGAAGGGAAACCCTTGCAATACATGCGGAGAGCTTCCTGCGGCAGGATCAGACGCAATCGCGTTTTCGCTCGTTGGTGGCGATCTTGGAACTGTAGATTTGGCAAGTTTCGATGGTAAAACTGTTGTGCTAAGCATTGTTCCCAGTCTCGACACGCCAGTTTGTTCAGTTTCGGCAACCAAGTTCAATGAAGCCGCTAATGGTCTCGAAAACACAGTGGTCGTAAACGCCTCTAAAGATTTACCCTTCGCTCAAAAAAGAGTTTGCGAATCCAACAAGCTTGAAAACATCACTAACGCATCCGGTTTCCGGTCGGATCAATTTGGAAAAGACTACGGAGTGGAAATCACAGATGGACCACTTCAAGGGCTTTACGCACGAGCTGTGGTTGTGATTAAAGATGGGAAAGTGGTTTACAGCCAACTGGTTCCCGAAATCGCTGAAGAACCGGATTACGATTCCGCGTTGGCTGCTGCCAAATAATTGAACTTACCGACTTCTCAGAGCCAGCTATAAGCTGGCTTTTTTTCTTGATTGGTCTCCCCAGATCGTACTCGCATTGGATGCAATAGTTCATAAAATATAACAGGTGCGATGGAATATCTTCTTGTTTGAAAGACACGTCAGTCTGGTCAAAAGAACGATGACACTACCTGATCCAGAAAATAGCCAGTTAGCCGGGAAGTTACAAAATCAATTTGCCGGTTTGCTCGAAATGGTCAACGACCTCGTTTGGGCCACGCGTATCGACGGTCAAACTCTGATCTATCTCAACCCGGCTGCCAAAAATGTGTTTGGACAAACGGTCGAGGATTTATCCAATGTATCTGGTTTATGGTTAAATTCGATTCATGAAAAGGATCGTTTAGTTGTCGAGAGAGCATTACAATCAGCTGGTTATAATTCCAAATCTGAGTGTAAATTTAGAATCCTAATTCCTTCTGGAGAAGCCAGGTGGCTAAATGGATCGTTTCAGAAATTTGAGGAATCGAGATCCTGTCCCCCCTTCATTGGTGTGACTGCCAAAGATGTCACCAAAAGAGTTCGTATCGAAAGGGAGTTGGAAAAATCAGAAGCGATCTATCATTCGTTGGTAGAAAGCCTGCCGATTAACGTGTTTCGTAAAGATCGCGAAGGGAAGATTGTTTTTATCAACAATAATTACCGGGAAAGCCTTGGTAAGACGGACGATGAGATTATCGGCAAGACCGATTTTGACCTTTTCGACCGAGAATTGGCCGAAAAATATAGTCGGGATGACGAATGGTTGCTTCGAACGGGTCTTCCGTTTCACGACATCGAAACCCATCCGAAGGGTGATCAAATCATTCATGTCGAAGTCTTGAAGGCGCCAGTAATCGACAAAGAAGACCGTCGTATTGGCATTCAGGGAATGTTCTGGGATGTGTCAGATCGAAGAAGAGCCGAAGAAGCACTGCGTAATGCCAAGGAATTGGCGGAGTCCACCAGTCGAGCAAAATCTGAGTTTTTGGCAAATGTAAGCCATGAAATCCGAACGCCGATGAATGGTATTATCGGATTGACCCAGTTGTTGAAAGGAAGTGTTCAACAAAAAGAGAATCGCGAGTACGTCGAACTGATCCAAACGTCTGCTGAATCTTTATTGGGTTTGATCAATAACATCCTTGATTTTTCAAAAATTGAAGCAGGAAAAATTCAATTAGAAAATCAAAAATTTGATCTGCGGGAAACACTTGGTGACACATTAAAGTCGTTAGCGGTCAGAGCACACGCTAAACAACTGGAATTGATTGCTAATTACGATCCTGCGATTCCCGAACAGGTCATCGGCGATCTGACTCGAATTCGCCAAGTTCTGGTGAATCTTGTTGGTAATGCCATTAAGTTTACCGAACTTGGTTTCGTCAGGTTTGACGTGAATCTTGTGAATCGTACAGACGACCAATTGAAAATTCGATTTTCTGTAACCGATTCTGGGATTGGGATCCCGGAAGACAAACAAGAGAAAGTATTTGCCGAATTTGAACAGGCAGATTCGTCTACAACACGAAAATACGGCGGCACTGGGTTGGGGCTTGCCATTGCATCGCGAATCGTTGCCTTGATGGGTGGAAAGCTGGAAGTTACCAGTTCGGTTGGCAATGGAAGTCGATTTTTTTTCGATGTCGATTTACTAACCGACTCTAACGCCGGTCCTGTTGAGTACTCATCTGAACTGATGGGGCGAGTCGCCCTGGTTGTTGCCAATCATACTGAGATGGCTAAATCGCTACAAAACAGTCTGAAACAATGGAAGGTTTTTGCCCTCATGGCAACGACGGCCGAAGCAGCGATTCATAAGCTTCGCGAACAAAGACTGCAGCACATGCCAATTGATATCGTCATCACGGACCTCGATCTGCCGGATCGTGATGGGGTCAAACTTGCTCGGGCAATTCGAGAGGATTCTCAAATCTCCAATACCAGTATTCTGTTTGTGGCCGCTACCAATCGGGATGCCGGACCTGCTAGAAGAAAACTTGGGGTGAGCGACCAGCTGATTAAACCTGTCAAAGAGTCGGACTTGTTTCAAGCTGTCAATCTATCTTTGGGGTTAATCCAATCGGCGACAACGACCGAAGACTACTCTGGGAAAATGTCTTCTGCTAAGAAACAGAAACCGCTCAGCATTTTGTTAGCCGAAGACAACCTAGTGAACCAAAAATTGGCGGTAGCCCTGTTGACCAAGGCCGGGCACGACGTTGTCATCGCCAGTAACGGTCGGCAAGCCGTTCAGTTATTCCAACAACAACCTTTCGATTTGATTTTGATGGATGTTCAAATGCCAGAAGTCGACGGCTTTCAGGCAACGGCCGAGATCCGAAAATTTGAAGAATCGACGGGGAAAAAGATTCCTATCATCGCGCTCACGGCTCATGCCAGCCCGTCTGATCGAACCAAATGCTTGGCTGCAGGGATGGATGAATACTTGGCCAAACCGATTCGCCCCGATGAGTTATACAAATTGGTTCATCGTCAAACTGGTACCGTCGTATCAGAAGTAACCACTTCTTCTAGCCACAAAAAACAGGAACGAAAGGTCGACTGGGAATCTGCATTTGAAACCGTCGGAGGAGACCAGGCATTGTTGGCAGAACTCATTAAAGTTTTTTTGAGAGATCAAAACAATATGCTGATGAACATCGAATTTGCCTTGAATGCAAAGGACGCCAACGAATTAAGGGTCAGTGCTCATGCGATTAAAGGTGCACTGACTCATCTGGGTTGTCGGCATTCGGCTCGTTATGCCGCAGAACTGGAAGAAGCCGCTGGTTACGGAAATTTGTCCGATGTCGATTCGATCTATGAGAAGTTTCGCGAATCCCTGAAGCCAGTTTCTGAAGAATTACAACAATTTCTGAAGCGAACCTGATAGAAATTCCAGCCTTCAAATCGTTGGATTCAAAATTTAAATCCAACGTTTCAAGCTTTGCTACAGAAGCGATTTAATTTTAAGCAAAAGCAGCACCGCTTTCCGGGTGGTTGAACCTGCTCATTCACCGCAGAGCAGCGTACTCAAAGAGTTCTCAAGTTCCGTAAGCCACCAAATCCAATCACCAAAGGACCAAGTTCGTCAAATACCGAATCCAAACCGGGCAAAATCTCCGGCCTCATCAAGCCGCTTGGGGGTTGTCGCTGCAGGATGCGTCCCCTGAGATCCCCTTAGATGGCGAGAATTGAAAACCGCACCAGATGGCTCTATCATGGCTGGCTGTTCAAAAAAAATTCAACCGGGAGTGGTAAGTGCCAACTGTATTGGTAGTAGATGATACGGCCGTCGATCGGACTTTGGCGGGTGGATTACTCGAAAATGCACCTAACGTTCAAGTTTATTTTGCAGAGAACGGTCAGGAAGCACTTAACCAAATGGGAAACCAGATTCCGGACATTGTAGTAACTGATTTGCAAATGCCTGGAATGGATGGTCTGGAATTGGTAACTACGATCGGAACCCGATATCCGGATGTTCCCGTGGTGCTGATGACTGCCCATGGTAGTGAAGTGGTCGCAGCGCAGGCACTTGCCAATGGGGCCGCCAGTTTCGTCCCAAAATCAGAACTCGCTGAAAATCTGGTTGAAACAGTGATGCACATTCTGGTTTTGGCAGAATCTGATTCCAGGTATCGAAAACTGGTTCAATGTGCGACGAAAACGGATTTCGAATTTCAGCTCAACAACGATCCGACCATTATCGACCCATTGATCGAAATGATTCAGCAGATCGCCACGGCTCATGGTTTGCTGAGCCAAAATCATCGGGTCCAATTGGGTGTCGCGTTGGAACATGCTCTGCTCAATGGGATGATTCGAGGTAATCTTGAAATCAGCAGAGAAGAAATGCCTGTCATCGATAGCCAAATCATTCGATTAAAGAATGACATGGATCCTTACAGTGGAAGACAGGTTTATTTTCGGGCTTTGATTACTCCTGAGTCGGCTAAATTTACCGTTCGTGACGAAGGGCCAGGAATGGATCTTTCCGAAATCCCGAAAGCGACTGATCCGGAAAGTTTTCGTCACGGAATTGGACGTGGGCTGGTACTGATTCAAACTTTTATGGATGAAGTTAATTTCGCCGATTCTGGAAACGAAATCGAAATGGTGAAATATCGTTCCCAAATGATTGAGTCCACCGGTTTGTGATGCGTGGCCATTCCACAATCGCCATTAACTTGCTCAGGTGTCAATTTAGTTGGTTACGTTGATCCTATTTCAACTATCGGCGATGCGAACCCGGACTTTTGAGATATGGCCGTCGGGGGCTTCACCAAAAGGACGCCTTTGGGCGTCTCGTCGCTGGGGGACCCCGTTGCTGGAAGATCGCGCGTAGCTCAAAAAGCGGGATATTGGTAACATAACCGAGTCGATCCAATGAACCGATTTCTTCCCTTTTTGAAGTAAATTTTAGCTGCCATGGCTGTTCTTTTTCAAATTCGCAACGCTTACAAAAGCTATGGAGACCAAGTTTTACTGGACAACGCAGAAGCGGTGATCACGGATGATGCCAAGATTGGATTCGTGGGTCGCAATGGTGCGGGAAAATCGACGCTTCTAAAAATTCTGCTGGGTGAAGAAGAACTGGACGCCGGGGAGATCATTAAACATCCCCGTTTGAGGGTGGGGTATCTTCGGCAGCACGATCCCTTTCAGGAGGGGGAGTCGGCGATGGATTTCCTGATGCGTGATAGCGAACAGCCTGATTGGAAATGTGGAGAAATAGCGGGAAACTTTGAAATCAAAGGGGACTACTTATTTGGCCCGGTCAAGGATCTATCTGGAGGTTGGCAGACTCGCGTAAAACTCGCTGCCTTGCTGTTGCACGAGCCCAATCTGCTGGTCCTGGATGAACCGACCAACTTTCTGGATCTAAGAACGCAAATCTTGTTGGAAAATTTCCTGACGGCGTTTCGAGAATCCTGCTTAATCGTATCCCACGACCGTGCGTTTTTGAAAGCGACCTGCCAGCATACGCTCGACTTGTCTCGCGGCAAATTGACGATGTATCCTGGGCAAATCGACAAATTTTTGGAATATCAGAAAGAGATTCGAGACCAGGCGATTCGCGAAAATAAAGCGACAATCACCAAGGCAAAACAACTCGAAAAGTTTATCGCGAAAAATAGGGCAGGGGCCAACACGGCCAGTCAGGCCAGATCAAAACAGAAACAGTTGGATCGACTTCAGTTGAATGAAATCGCAACAGAAGAACAAACGGCACACATACAGGCGCCAATCGTTCAGCCAAGGCAAGGCGCAGCGGTTAGGTGCAGCGATTTGACAATTGGCTACCCAGATCATCGTGTCGCGGAAAAAATTAATATCGAAATCGAGCACCAGCAGCGGGCTGCCATCGTCGGTGACAACGGACAGGGTAAGACAACTTTGTTACGAACTTTAGTCGGTTCGCTAGAAAAAATTGAAGGTGAAATTCGATGGGGGCATCATTGTAAGATTGGGACCTATGCGCAGCACGTTTATACCACGCTGCCGCCTGAAGACACGGTCCTGGAATATTTGGAATATCAGTCAATGAAAGGTACCACGGATCAGCAAATTCTGGCGGTCGCGGGGTCATTGCTTTTTCGCGATGATCACGTCAACAAACGTGTCAAAGTTTTATCTGGAGGAGAGCGGGCAAGGCTTTGCATGGCGGGTCTACTACTGGGTGACTACAACATTTTGGTTTTAGACGAACCGGGAAACCACCTTGATGTAGAAACAGTTGAAGCCCTGGCAGAAGCTCTTTTGGAATACCAGGGGACGGTGGTGTTCACCAGTCACGACCGGCATTTTATGAAACGAATCGCAACTAATATCATTGAAGTTCGTGACCAAGCCGTCAAAAACTACATGGGTGATTACGACGCGTACTTGTACTACATCAATCGTGAAATTGAGGAAGGTGAA
>JBCCSJ010000232.1:0-9324 GCA_039200505.1 Planctomycetota bacterium
TTCCCATATTCATATCCCTTCATAAATTGATCTACAGGCACTCAAACATGAAGTCTCGAAAAAAGAAGTCACCGGTTAGGGCCAAACGATATCTCCGCAAGCAGCAATCGCAGGGAATCAATTACCAACCTCTTGAAGACAGAAATCTTCTGGCCAGTGTGAGCTACACCGACGTAGTGAATTTCGTAAGCGGAACCGACTTGGTTCGACTTGAGCAGCCTGTCCCAATCGAACAAGCTGAAGACTTACTTGCCGAGCGGCTTCAACTTGGTGAAAAGGAAGCGGTACAGCTAAACGAGATTAAAACTGATCAGATCGGTTTCCAACACTACGAATACCAACAGACCTACGACGGTATTCCGGTCGAAGGAAGCAAATATAAACTTCACGTCAAAGATGGCAACATCGAATTGATGAGCGGCCAGCGGGTCTCCATCGTGAATCCGACGACTGGGACTCAAATCTCCGAAGAGGTAGCACTTCAAGCAGCCCTAGACCATATCGATGCGGATCTGTACGCGTGGGAGGATCCGGTACTTGCCGACCTGCTTAATCTGGATGGGTTGCCAGACGCTGAAACAGTTTTCCTAACTACGGCAGACGAGTCTTTCGTAGGATACGTTTTTGACATCTACGCGCTAGATCCGGGAACCCGAGATTACGTTTACGTGAACGCAAATTCGGGGGAAGTCATTTCGACGTACAGCCAAATTCGAAATGTTGATGTCGCTGCAGACGGAGAGTCGCATTACGACGGAGTTGTCAATTTCACTGCCGACGACCCAGACAGCGGTGATTTTCGGCTCTTCCAAGAGGTTGACATGGTCCATACGTTCGACAACCAGGAGGGGAATCCAAATGACTTCAGTGGTGCCACAGAAATCGAAAGCACCTCTACTACATTCGATCACTTATCCGGTGTTTCAGCACACTGGGGTGCTGAACAAACGCTGAAGTATTTTCAAGAATATCACAACCGTGATTCTTACGACGATCGAGGCACTATTCTGATTAGCTATGTTAATGTGGGCCAAAACTGGGATAACGCAACTTGGAACGGTAGTGTAATGCAATACGGAGAGGGCAATGTGTTTGGCCCTCTCGTGACCCCAGACATTGTCGGCCACGAAATTGCTCACGGAGTCACTCAGTTTTCGGCAAACCTCGTTTATGCCTACGAACCAGGAGCCTTGAACGAATCATTCTCAGACATCTTTGGCGAAGCGGTTGAATGGTATGCCCGCGGTGGAAACAATGACTGGTTAGTCGGAGGAGATGCGATTGCTGGCGGACTTCGCGATTTTGTAAATCCAAATGCGGGCAACCAGCCTGACACTTACCTTGGCGACCAGTGGTGGACATCGCCTGGCGACAATGGTGGCGTCCACTTTAACTCGGGTGTGCAAAATAAATGGTTCCACCTATTGAGCGAAGGAGCTGACAATTATGTCAACGACAACGATGAATCCTATACATTTGGCGGAATCGGATTTGAAAAAGCAGCTGAAATTTCTTACCGCAATTTGACGGTTTACCTTGGTCGAGACTCCCAATATCAGGATGCTCGTGATGGAGCGGTTCAGGCAGCAATTGACCTGTACGGAGAAGGCTCCGACGAACACATCGCAACATCAACCGCATGGGCGGCTGTAGGACTTTATGGTCCCGAAGTGGAAGTTTTCGAATTCAACGAAATCATTCCTGGCTCCCTGATTTATCAAAGCGAAGGGAGTTCTGAGGTCGTCGGTGAAGGTCGTCCTTTGGTCATGGATCTAGACAGCAACCAATCGCTGACATTTGAAATTTCTTCAACTGACGGACTGCAGCCAACAGTCACTGTCGAAAGCCCCAATTCAGCTTCCGTTGTGTTTAACCCGGGGCCCAACGGATCTGTTGTCGGAACGGTTGAAATTCTTGATGCCGGAACCTATCGACTGGTTGTTGACGGGCTCAACGGAACTGACGGAGAGTTCGATTACAAAATCTATTTGAACGGAGAACTTGAACGAGAAAATACGCTTGGGACGGGTGATAACGACTCGCTTGCTAACGCAGAGAACATCGACTTGTCCAGTGTGGCACTAACAACAAGCGGTGATCGACTAGGCGTAGTTGGTCGATTCGATGCAACTGAAATCCCGGTGGTCGATGGTGACAGTTTTGAAGCCGGCATATTAGACGGTCAATGGGAAACCAACGAACTTGGTTTTGGTCGCATTCAGGTCACAAATCAGTTTGGAGCTGCCGATGGTGATTTTGCCCTGATCATGGACACTGACGCGGATATCCCCGTCCAAAGTCTCAACGAAGCTATCTGGACTGTCGATCTTTCGACGACCACCAACCCTATCCTGTCGTTCGCATTCGCCGAGTGGAATGACGAGAACAATCCCCTTCCAGCTGTATTCCAAAATAGCTGGAACGGGGATGGGGTTTCCGTCAGCGATGACGGAATTGTTTGGCATACGATTCTGACGGATACCGAAACGGCTGCTGGCCAGTGGAATCAATTTACAGTCAACCTAGAAGATATCGCCAACAACTTCGGACTCGACTTGAATTCCGAATTCAAAGTTAAATTTCAACAGTATGACGACGGTAGAATCACAGACGATGGTCGCGGATACGACAACATCCAAATCATCGGAGGTGCTTCAAGTCAAGACTGGTATTCATTCTCGGCGGTCGAAGGGCAGGACGTCACTTTGGCAGTTGGAAACTCGCGATTCGTTTCAAACACTGTCGTCGAGTTGTACGATGACGCCGGAACCTTGCTGGCGACAAGTACAGCCAACCTAAATAATCTCAACTCGATAGTCTCTTACGACATCCCCGATACAGGTACTTATTTTGCACGAGTGACAGCCAGGGGAGTTCTTGATTATGGGTTGGTAGTCACCCGAGGAGTCGAATTTGATGGCGGGTCGACTTTGACCAGCCCACAGGAAATTTCATCCAATGGCGGCGTACTCGGTTCTGTGAGCGTTGTCGCTGATGCCAAGGCAGACCCGGATAACTTTACTGGCTTGACCGCTCTGGATAACTTCTTCGAGGGCGTGACGCTTTCCGATGGTATTACCGGTGGCAGTGTGTTCTCTGCTGAGACATCCTACCAAGCTCCAACTGGAGAAAGGATTTTCTCTACATCCACCTCTGATGACGATGGATGGCAAGAAAACGTCAATGAATTCCGAGCTGATTTCGACATTACTCAATTCCGCGTCGCAATCGACGTTGGATCTGATGACGGAGCATCCGATGTCTCGTTCCTCAGAGGATTTAACATTTTCGGAGAATTGATTGCCGAAACGATCAGTGGTTCGTTAGAACCGGGACAACGACAAACAATCTTTATTAACCGAGCCGAAGGCGATATTGCCTACATCACCGCCGGCGGATTAGGGAATGACCGTGCTCCTGTCGACAATCTTCAATACGAGATTTCGTCAGAATCTGGTACGTCGGATCACTATTCGATCCAGTCGCCTGCCGGACAGACGCTTCGTGTCAATGTATCGTTCCCAGGTGCCGCTGATCCGTTTCTATTCGACAACCGATTGGTAAACGGTGATGACACATTCCTCCAACTGGAGCTACTGGATTCGAATGGAAACGTAGTCGCGACAGGTGCTGATAGGTTGGATTACTACAACGAATCTGCAGGAAGCTACACCCTGAAAGTAACTACCTCCGTTGGACGCGGGAACTACTTTATTCAGACTGAAACCATTGATGGAATCGTCTTCAACATCGGCGACAACGGCGATGGCGTTGCCGTCTGGGATGCTGCGACGGGAACGGGATATCTGATGTATTCGGTTGAAAGCGTCCACACCCGATTTGCCAGTGACAGTCCGTTCCCAACCAATGCTGAAAATTTTGTTGCGGTTCGGCATAACGGTACCAATTGGGAATACAACGATAACCTTTCCTGGCACACCTTCACTCCGACCGAAGGTGACCGCCTCGTAGCCTTCGTCAACTTCTCTGGAGATCATGTCAATTCTCTACAAGGTGCTTTTGGAGAAGTGGAGGGGATTGTCCAAGGGTTTGATGATTCTGACATGACATTCCGTGCCAATCGTTGGGCAGGAGCCAGCAACGGGGGAGAATTCGAAGTAACAGGAACTTATTTTGTCGATTCTGATAAAAGGCGAACTGTCGGCGATCTGGGAGATGGCGTGGCTGCTCAAGATGGAGCGACCGGTCAAGGCTATCTACTTTATTCCGTGGAAAGCGTTCACACACGATTTGGCGGACTAATTAGCACCAACGCCGACCACTTCATCGCCGTTCGTAATAACAATGGTACATGGCAGTACGACAGCAACTCCGCCTGGATCGATTTTACTCCGACCGCTGGCGATCAACTCGTTGCCGATATAGATTTTGATGCCGGCACGATCAATTCGCTCAAGGGAGCTGCATCGGCAGTAGCCGGAATAAATCTTGGTTTTGCAATCGGTGACATTGACTTTGTGGCCAACCGCTGGGCGGGTTCTGGAAACACAGGTGAATTCGAAGTGCGAGGAACTTTTTTCACCGTAAACAACTTGGACTACGGACAGATTGGGGAATTAGGGGATGGAATCGCTGTCGATGACTCAGCAACTGGAACCGGATTCCTGATGTACACAGCACAACCTGTTCCAGCTCGTTTTACAGGCAATCCAGCCTTCCCGACCAACGCTAGACACTTGATTGCAGTTCGATGGGATGCTGTCTCTTCGACTTGGCAGTACAACAACAACACGGTTTGGTCCACATTCACTCCGATTGTGGGCGACCGACTTCTTGCCAGTCTTGATTTTGATGCCAACACCGCAACATCCATGCAAGGCAACCTCGGTGAATTTAATGGGATTGGATTTGGGTACACTACAGGAGATCTGACTTTCCTAGCGGATTTCTGGGCAGGTTCGCGAAACTCCGGTGAATTCGAGGTTCGTGGGACGTTCTTTGAAGTCTAAAGATTGACTCAACTTCTTAAACGATTTCAGGCCACCTTTTGACAAAAGGTGGCCTTTTCTTTTGAAGGGCAGTCTTTGTTATCCGTAGACACAATTGTTGACCCGAACACATCGAGTCGAGTCGAAGACTTCGAGGTTCAACTTTCAGGTTTTTACGGTGGATAAAGTATAAATTCAGCGATCAACCAATTGTTTCACATTTAAATGATTACCGTGGGCGGTCACCCACTGAATTCTGTAGTCGCACGATTTCTTACCACTCTGTGGTTCGATGGATGCGATACAATTAGAAACCTAGCTCAACGCGAGTCGCTCTACTGTTTGATTCCGTAGGAATTTCGAGTGAATAACTTATCAATTAGTTTGCCAAAATTTATTTTGATTGCATCGGCGTGGTTTCTGATTTCGCCATGTCAGGCTCAGCCCAGCAAAGATTCTACCCAGACATCTGATCCGGTTATGGTGAATCCAAACGGCCAGCGGGATCTGCAAGTCCAAAATCAGCCGCTCATTTTACGAGCCGAAGCCTACGCGGGGCGGCCGTATGGCATTGGGAAAATCAAATTTCGACTACGAGTTGGTGACGAGTTAGTTACCAGAACCAATGCCACTTTGTTGAGCGATGCCGAAAACAGAGTTCTTTATCCGGTGATTTCCAAGTCACCGGCAAAGACATTTTTTCAATCGCTGTTTGGGAAACAACCCGATAATCCGGACGACGCCCACACAATGTGGTTTCTGTTTCAGGGAGATCAGCCATTACGGCTGCGGCTTGACGGTAGTGGCGGCACTGCTTTCGAAGTACCGGTTGAATTTGCTCGAGATCGTCAGTTTAGACGGACTGTGGACCAATGGTGGCAAGGATTCAACCGATCGATCAAGGAGCAAATTGAAAAAAGCGATTATCCACCCATGGCAGAAGTTTATCTGATGTCCATGCTGGGGAAACGGTTTGGGTTACAGGTGGACGATCCCTTTAATCGCAAAAAAGACCCTTTGATGCAGACATTCGAGTTGATGTTCGATGTTGAATCATTGCGCAGCGATACCATTCGCAATGCAATGTTAAAAGGGAACAACGAAGGTGTCGCAAACCAACCGCTGCCTCAACCGATACGATGGTCGCCGGTTGTCGTCAGTCAACTACCGGAAGGGATTGAAGTAGAACCGATCGCCAAGTGCATCCCGAAGGAGTGCTTTTACCTTCGATTCGGAACTTGGAACAACCAAATTTGGCTTCAGCAATTGATGGAAGAATTTGGGGGTGACTTAAGTCGGATGGTTCAGGTCCGAGGATTTAAACAAAAAATCCAGTCCAAATTTCTTGACCAATTGGCGATTCAATCGAGTGAATGGGATCGGCTATTTGGTGGAAACCTTATCGATGATGTAGCGGTGATTGGGACGGATACTTATTTTGACAACGGGGCAGCGGTCGGCGTGGTGCTTCATGCCAGGGCTTCAGAAACTTTGAAAAATAATTTATTGGCCAAACGGAAAAAGTTTGCCCGGGACAAAAAGTCGCTCGGCGTCACGCTCCAAACGATTGATTTCGAGGGAACGGAAATTAGTCTCCTATCGACGCCTGATAATCGTTATCGATCGTTTTATGTGGTCAGCGGTAACTGTCACTTGATGTCGACGTCGTTAGCATTAGCCCAACGATTTGTTGAAGCAGGTCAGGGAAAAGACTCTTTGGGAGATTTACCTGAATATCAATTTGCCCGTTATCGAATGCCGTGCGATCGAGAGGATACGGTTTTCATTTATTTGTCGACTGATTTTTTTAAACAATTGTTGACACCTCAAAACCAAATCGAACTTCGACGTCGCAATCGAATTGTCACCGATATCATGATTTTTGAGTTGGCCCATCTTGCTGCTGCTAACGAAAATTATGCCGACCGATCGATTGAAGGTTTAATTCGGGGCGGCTATCTTCCTCAAGGATTTCGAAGTCGAAACGATAACGGAACGTTTGAATTGATTGAAAATCGCTGGCAAGATTCCATCCGAGGACAACGTGGTTTTTTTGCACCGATTCCCGATTTACCGCTAAAACAGGTCACGCTTGAGGAAGTGAACTGGTTCAATGAAAGAGCAGATTTTTTTACCAAGTCAATCCGATCTCTTGACCCAATGTTCGTGGCGATCAAACGATACGAGTTGGGTGAAAAAGTGGAAAGAGTCGTATTTGATAGCCGGATCGCACCGTTTGGAGAAGATAAATACGGTTGGCTCATGTCGATGTTGGGTCCGCCATTGCAACAGGAAGTCCCTTCAACCCCAGAAGACATCGTCCGTATTCAGGCTTCGATTCGCAGTGGAAGAGCTGGGAAGTTATCCCACCACCAAATTTTTGCTGCGGTTCAGGACTACGTCGATCCTAACGTCGATTTGCGTCCGACTTCGGTGCTGAAAAGTTTTCAAGCTCTTAAAGAGGCCCCAGGATATTTGGGAGCTTGGCCGACACCCGGTTTTCTCGATTGGCTTCCCAGCCTTGGGGGTGCTCCAGATCCTTACGGATACACCTACTCGCGGTTGCTGAATTTATGGCGTCTTCAATGGGATGGTTTTTCGGTCATTTCGTTTGATCAACAACGGCTTGAATCGCTCAAACCCCATTTACAAGTCGTACCGACCGAACGACCAGCCCATGTGCGATTGAATGTGGGAGACTTGGCAAATTCCAAGATTCGAGATTGGGCCAATACGGTGAATTATCGAAGAAGTTGGCAAACTTCTATCGCCAATGTCAAACTACTAAATATGTTGACACAACAATTCAGGGTCCCTCCTGATGAAGCCAATGAAATAGTCGAACGGATGTTGAATGTCGAGTTGGTTTGTTCTCTTGGTGGCCAATACGCTTTGGCAAATTTAGCTTCCGGTCGCCCCATTTGGCATTCAACTGCCTGGCCTTCTTTTTCCAATCCAACGATTCCAGATGGACATACAGCGCCTGTGTTGACATGGTTTCGGGGGCTGGAGGTCGAAGTTTCCAAAACGCCAAACCAATTTGTGATGCACGGGTTTCTTGATATCCAAAGAACTGAATCTGCCGGTGGTCTCCCATCGTTTGACCTGTTTAAAGGGTTTGGGAGCTTCTTTGGGTCAGACAGCGACAAAGAGACCGACAAAGAGGGCAATAAAAACAATGACTAGCCGAACAGGTACCGATTCTCATCTTGCACTCGATCTGTAAGATGATTCTGGTCCGCAAATAAAGTTTAGTCGTGGAGTAACTTTCGCATGGAATGGTTGGTCGCCCTATTTGCTTTGACTGCGATGGAGATCGTCCTTGGTATCGACAACATCGTATTTATCACCATCGTTTCAGGAAAACTACCCAAACCCCAGCAACCTCTCGCACGGCGGATCGGGCTGGCGGTTGCCTTGGTGACCCGGTTATTGCTACTTTTCGCGCTATTCTTTTTTGTCCGGAATGAGCAATTTCAATCGCCTCTGTTTCAACTTTCAGAAGTAGGTGTCCCAGTAGCGGTCATCGATGGAATGAGTGCCAAAGTCGATACGTCTCATTTACATCTGGACGAGGAGATCATCGAACAAATCAACCGTGAGCATTTTGCAGCCGCTAATAACGTTTCGGTCAAAGATATCATTCTCTTTTTCGGCGGACTTTTCTTGGTCTGGAAAAGCATCAAAGAAATTCACAGTGAGTTCTCACACAAACACAGTGATGTCGCCGGTCCGTCCAGCAAAGTTTTCTTTTGGGTCATATTCCAAATCATGTGCATGGATGTTGTTTTTTCACTGGATTCAGTCATCACCGCCGTGGGCTTGGTGGAGGAAGTTTCTGTCATGGTCACTTCCATCATTGTGGCGGTCGTTATCATGTTGATTTTTGCCGAACCGGTAAGCAGATTTGTTGAAAATCACCCTACTCTTAAAATGCTCGCCCTTAGCTTTATGATATTAATCGGGGTGATGCTGGTCGCCGAAGGCGTGGGAGCTCATATTGATAAGGGATACGTCTATTTTGCAATGTTTTTCGGCCTAATGGTTGAAGTGCTCAATATTTCGATTCGAAAAAAACAACACGATGAAACGGATGATGCATAGAATGAATCGGCAGAAAAAACCACGCATGGAACGAACTGGAACCTAATAACGATATGAACCAAATGCGTGACTTTCTCATCCATGGCCTTCTAACCGTGTGTGCTATTTTGCTACCGGCATCGGTAGTGATCGGCCAGTCTTCTCATTCTTATCGCTTGCTTGATCAAAATTACGTTCCCACACCTCAGGAGCTTTCGAACTTTCTCTCGCGGATGGACCTGAAACCGACTCCGCCTTCGACCATGGATCCGGCCATGGTCGATAAGCTCAA
>JBCCSJ010000233.1:0-9299 GCA_039200505.1 Planctomycetota bacterium
GTCCGCCAGCCCAAGGGCAATTTGGTCAATTTCTTCCAGCATCAGCTTTTTGAAATCCTTGATTCCAGCGAAAGGTTTTCCATTGGCAGTGACCCCGGAACTGTCGACCGGCAAAAGATTTCGGCTTCCTTGAAAAACGTATTGGTCTCGAAAACCTCCAATTGCATCGAAGCTTTCCAGCGCAAAGCCGGGTGGGTCGATCATCTTGTGGCAACTTTTACAACGATCGACGTCTCGATGGGCTTCCAGCAGTTGCCGTAGAGTTTGTGCTCCTGTCACGTCCGGAACGACCGCCGGAATGTCTTCAGGCGGTGGGGGAGGATGGATCCCTTGAAGCCTTTCCAACATCCAAACCCCGCGCGTCACAGGCGAAGTATTGGCACCATTGGCCGTTACCTTCAGCACGCTCGCCTGGGTCATCAAGCCGCCGCGAACGCTATCGGTCGGAAGGTCAACTTTTCGAAACTCATTTCCAATGACTCCCGCGATTCGATAGTGCTCCGCCAATCGCTGATTAATGATTAACCAGTCAGAGTCGATAAACGATGAGATTCCAAGATTGTTCTTTAGCACGTGTTCGAAAAACAGTTCACTTTCAGTCACCATGCTTTGTTTCAAGTGTTCGTCAAAATCGGGATAGAGCTTGGTATCTGGACTGGTTGCATCAATGTTTCTTAAGTCGAGCCACTGGTGAGCAAAATTTTGAGTGAATGCGGCTGACTTCGGATCGTTAAGTAGACGTTCGGTTTGCTGCCGAAGAACAGCCGGATCCTTGAGCTTGCCCGTGCGAGCCAAATCCAACAGTTCTTGGTCGGGCAGGGAACTCCAAAGGAAAAACGAAAGCCGACTGGCCAGTGCGTAGCTGTCGATTTGGTTCGATTCACTCGCTACGGGTTCATCCAGGAATAAAAAATCTGCCGAGCACAAAGCTGCCCGCAGCGTCCATCGCAGCGAATCCTCGAACGACCGACCTGCATCCATCATCATTTGCACTCGATTGACATAAGCTGATAACTTTTCATCAGACACTGGAAGGCGAAATGCTTTGGGAAGGAAATGAGAAAAGATTCGTTGAGCATCCTCTGCCGAACCTGATTCCAAATCGACGCCACCCAACAATTGATCACGACTTGGGGGTGGCCACGAATCGATGGGACCTTCGATTTCTACCTTGCCGATGTAGATCCCCGGCCCAGCATACTCTTCTATTTTGCGTTCGCCTTTTTTAAGGAAGTTGGAAATATTTTTGATCGTCCCAAATGCTCGCGGGTACAACGACTCCTTGGGAAACATGTAATCGGTAAACTCGACGACTCGGCCTTCGGGTGGAACGGAAAAAAATCCTACAAATCGCTTGTTACCACTACGAGTCAAAATGCCCGTTTGGATTTGCATCATCACGGGTTCAGTTGACTGGTAAGCTTTGGCGTGCAATCGGAATCGGTAGGTACCCTCAGCTTGAGTCCGATAGAGATTCATCTGGCTTCCGGCACCATACTCACTCGAAAAAACGACCGTCCCGCCATCGTCCGTTTCGAGTAGCTTGAACCATCGATCGTACATGTTCCTGTGCACATTATCTCGAACCGTGGTAGTGATCGAGACTCGTTCCGGTTTCTGCTTGGGCCCCAACGCACGATCCAAAACGAGATCCGCTATTTCCAGATAGGCTTCCATTAGTTCTGCCGACAGCTTCAGACCGTCACCGTTGGTATCGAAGCCATGCTTGGATGCATCTTGGGGTAGCATTTCTCGAACCGAAATGTTGATTCCGAACAGGTCGTTGATTGCATTCTCATATTCCGAACGATTCAGCCGACGGAGCACAACCTCACGACTCGCCGCGTGCGCTATCCGTAACTTTTGACCTATCGCCTGAAGAAAAACCTCCGATTCAGCTTGCGTCGGGCGACCGTAATCTTCAGGCGGCATCTCACCTTTGGAAACTCGATCATAAACCAGCTCCCAAGCCTGAATCGCATCGGGTTGCTCCAAGTTTTTTGGCAGTGAATCGAGCACAAATCCACCTTCATCCGCACCTTGCCCGTGACAATCATTGCAGTGGGTTTCGAAAAACGGAACCAATTTCTTCTGCCAATCTGGGCTGGAATTGAGCGAAACGGAATGGTGTTGATCCGCGACGATGAATCGGGAATCAGAGTTCGATCGGTTTAGTTTTTCAACTTGAGCCAATTGGTTTTTGGTCGAGTCGGTTTTAGGACCACTCTGTGACTCAGTGGACTGGAGGCTTTGAGATTCTTCTTTTAACGATTCGATTGATAAATCATCGAGTAGAATCAACTCACCCCGGACTGAAAACTCGATGGATCCCATTTCAAGGCCAAAGTGCTCATTTTCGTATTGGTGGCGGTTTTTTTGATCGATACAAACCGTGATTCGACTTCCGCGAATCTCAATTTCCACCTCATGCCATAGCCCCGATTCAATCCTTGTCGACACCGTCTCCAGATCCTGAACTTCCTTGATCGGAATCGTCTTGTTTTTGTTGATCCGCAGGTGAAACCCTGAAGGACGAATCACGAGACGACAAATGTGCCCGCCTTTGGCATGGTTCAATTTGATCTGAAGCTCTTTCCCGTCAACTCGGTTAAATCGAAATTTAATTTTCATTCCGCGCTGCCGAAATCTTGGGCTACGACACCCAACCGCATTGCGACCTTCAACTGTTGTGGCTTTAAGATGCCCCTCTTTGGTAACCGCCCAACCTTGCGGTGGATTCAATTTCCATTCGGAAACCGAATCGGCCCCGTTGGAAAAATCTTGCTGGTAAATCACTGGCCGCTGGGCATTCGACCGGTCGATCCAGACCAGAATCGACACGAAAGCAACAACAAAAAAAGGGATTCGAGACCCCGTGAACCACCGTCGCGATTTGGAAGGACCATTTCTGCGTGGAAGGAATTTAGTGGATAAAGGTATCACTTCGCCTCCTTCATCGGGATGACCGACCGCCATGTCGGACCAATTCGAAGTTCATCGACTACCCGAGGAGCCAGTCCGGTCGATGTCAGCAAAACCAGATCAAGTTTGGCGGAAAGCTCAAGTTTTCGGCTATTCACGTGCCAAACAAATGGCTCAGCGTAACCCAAGGGGTCCGACTCAGAAAAAACCCGAAAACTAACTTCGTCTTCACCATTGGCTCGAGCAATAATCTTGCCGACCCAAAGCGTCGTTTGGTCCGAAGGAGACTTAGCGGGTGAGTAAAAACCGACTCCGATGCCAGTTTTAATCTGTGGGTTCTGCCTCTGAGAGATGCCAAAACTAAGTGCTTCGCCAAAGTAATCTTCGGTACTTCGAAATGTCAGCCGCATCGATTCTCGAGGCCGAGCCTTCGCGGGCCGATCACTCAGGTCAGGCTCTCGAACCATCAGGCTAAAAAAGTAAACTCCATCCTGACTCAAATCAATGGAACGCTCCATTTGGCGAGCTCGAAACGTTTTTCCAGCCGGGAATCTCAACATTCCGAGTTCCCCACCTGGAATGGGCCACGTTACATTCATCTGGCCATGCACGATATCCAGTGAGTCATTTCCGGCAGTTTCCGGTTCTTCCAAGGCTCCCTCCGAATCTGTTCTCTTTCGCCAAGGGCCGACCCAACCTTTTCCCCGCGTGCTTTCGGCCAAAGCAACCGGTCCAGGTTCGTAAAAAAATCCTTCGTATGCGTACATCAAATCCGCACGCGCCGCTGGATTTGATTCTGCGATTAACATGTCGAATCGCTCTGAACTTGAACGGGTCGCTCGAGGTTTTGATTCCGCACTATCAACGACAACCGCATTTCCTTCTGACAAAACCTTTTTTTGATCTTTTCGGGCATTCAAAGGTCGTACAGAAACCTCACCTTCCAAAACATCGACTTCGGTTTCGCCAGTCGGATTGACCGTTAATGAAAATTCAGTTCCCAAGTCAATCACTTCTGATGAAGGAGTGATCACTTTGAACCCGGTCGCGGCATCTTCCGCTCTTACGATTACATTTCCATATTCAACCGCGATCGAGCCTGCCGAGATCAATTCCAATTTAGTGGAACCCCGCAGTACGATTTCAACTCCACCGTCGAAACGAAAAACCGCCAGCCCCGACTTCAAATGAAAATTCCCGGTTGGCAATCGAGCCCCCTCAACGAACGCCCCTGTCTCCCAAATTGAGTCTTGCGACAGAAGAACAGTCCCTATCATTTTGGGAATGTTGCCTTGAATCCGGGCAAGCCGATCGTTCGACTTAAAAGATCCGAATTGGATGATGGCTGCCAGCGTGCAAACCAACATGAACAGTACCGTAGCGAGCAAGGCCCACATTCCCCTAGAATGCGACAGCAGACTTGAATCGTGATCGTCACCAATGCACTGTTTTGATGCTGAAAGATTCTGATACTGAAGAGGGATGGATTTTCCAGAACCGCCGCCAAAGCTGTTCTGCTGAATGACAGTATCGTAAATCGTATTCACCAACTTGCCATCTTCGATCGAAATCGCCTGCATGACCGAATCTGCAAATTCACTCGACTCAAAGGGCTGATAGATCATGCCAAGCAGACGGTGTTCCGCCAGACGATCATTGGCTTCGACGACAAGCTCTGGTTTCCGGGAAAGTAATTCTTCGAATTCGCCACAGTCCTGTCTCGACAGGTCTCCTTCAATCATCAGATCGAGCAAGACTTCAAAACGCTCACGATCCATAACTGTTCCCCATCGTCATTTTTTGGGAAACACACTCGTGAAGCGTCTTTCGAAGTAGGCTTAACTGTTTGCGAACAGCTCCGTCGCTACGCTTTAACGCCGTTGCAATATCTTTGGAAGATTCATTTTTTTGATAGCGGCGGTCCAAAATTTCTCGACCACCGATAGGGATCTTCTGCAAGCACTCTTTGAGATAGCTCAATCGCTGATCGCCGATTTCGTGATTCGACAGGCGTCGCTCATTTTCGTCCGCCACTGCACGGGGGACATAACGCGAATGGTAGTCTGCCAACCGACGCAATTTGCTCGATTCCATCATGGCTTGGTATTTGGCAATGCTGATCAACCAAGCCATAAATTCGGAGCCCAATTTATAGTCCCCGATTCTTTGATAGGCCTCGATAAAGACCCGCTGGACAACATCATCGATGTCGCTTCCTGGCAAACTACGTCTCGTGACAAACGCTCGAACTTCCTGAAGACAAAGATCTACGATGCCACGAAATTCTTCTCGACTTCCGTGCTGAACTTTTTCGATGAACGATTCAAGTTGCCGTATTTTGTGAGAATCCAAGGCCTAACTTCCAACGTGCAAAAGGTTTCCATCAGTCCATAGCAGTCACCGCGAGAATGTTACCTCGAAATTTTAAGATTCGTTAAAAGTAGTTGGTCAGCTCGGCTTTTGAATCGCACGATTTTCGTCCCGAAGATTATTTTCTGTCAGAAATCGTCGGATTTTCCTTCGCTAGCGAGGCCAAAAACCGAGAAATTCGTGATCCATGCGTTTCCATACACAATCGAACATTTGTTTTGATTTCCAACGTAAGTCTCTCTAGTATGATCCGTCATTACCGACTGATTTTTTTAATTTCTTTCCTTGGATTTGCTGGTCCGAGTTCTCAACTTGATGTCAAACCATTGATTTCGGACATCACATAACGCCAACGTAGGACACAAAGGCCAAGGAAATTCCTCTAATAATGGAGACAAGCATGAGATTGAATTCGTTTTTGACTGCTATCGCTGCGGTTGCTTTTTTGATGACCTCATTGACCTTCGCTCAGGAAAAATCAGGAGAAGTAAAAACTCTTGATGACCAGCAGTGCCAATCCGAGTGCAACGGCTCTTGCCCAGTATCAACTGCAATGGCCAAATTGCCCAAGATGAACTATCAAGTCAATGGCGAAGCTGTTTGCTGCAGCAAGATGGCGGAGAAAGCCAAGTCCGACGGAGCCAAAGTTGATTACATCGTCGGGAAAGAGACCTTCGACAATCACGACAAAGCATTTGTTTCCTTGGTGAAGCAAACCGAAACTTTCGTCAACGATTTCGTTACTCCATCGACCTGTTCGAAAAGTGGAATGACAACCGTCGCTGGTGAGTCTTGTAACTGTCCCGTCGAGGCTGGTAAGAAAGCAGAATTGGTCAAAAACGCCGTCGCCAAAGTATCGATGACCTACGCTGTTGGCGAAGAAACTTGCAACTGCCCAAATCAGGCTGCTGCCATGGCTAAGAAGTCTGGAGCCAAGAAAGAGTACGTCGTTGCCGGCGAAAAGACTTGTTGCGAAATGACTGCTCGACTTAATCTTGCCAAGGCAAAGTACAAAGCAGCAGTAGAAACTCTGGTAGCAAGCAAAGCTCCTGCTTCGAAAGCGAACAGCGGAAGCTAGTCATTTGCTGTTCAGCCTAGATTGATTGGTTAGCAAATCTAGCTATACCATCTACCAAAACTAAAGATCCGACGTCTCAAACACGTCGGATCTTTTTTTGTTGGAGTTGAGAAAAGCTAAGGCAGCTTTATCTAAGCCATATTTTCCAAATTTGATCGTCTGGATTGTCACTATCTTTACTATTTTGATTTGCACATTCCGAAACACAAAGCCCCAGAAGCGAATAACAAAACCACCAGGCTTCAGACTCATGTTGGGGAAAGGCCCTGTTAGCAAATTTGGGTAAATCACCAGAACCTCGAAGCTCATTCTTGTGCAATACAAGATGACCGATTTCGTGAAGAGTCAGATGATTTCTTGCTCTTATGGAATCAAGAAACGAGAGATGTTGATCCAAGCATTCCTTGTCAATTAAAATCGTTGGACACTCAGAGCCGTCTGACCCGGTAAGCCACATCAACCACGACGCAGCCCTTTGATCCCCCGGGTGCATACGATCTAAATTGAAATAGATGACATTTGCTTCTACGTGAATGCTTTCAGGTTCAGCAGCAAAGATTTCAGCACAAAAGCGGAAAAATTTGAGTACGACCGGATTGATACGATGTGAATGTTGTTGATAGCGATCAAATAATGCCAAATGTTCTATTCCGTGATAGTCCACGAAATCTTCCCAAAGGGACATTGCTAAATTCGCAATTTCACAGGATCGCTTAGGTGTTAATTGCACAGGTAAATGCTCCGCCTAGCAGGGACTCTAGAAAAGCATATGGTAGCCTGACCTGTACCTTGCACAAGTGTTGTTACTTGCTCATTTAACAAGCTCTATACTTTTTTCTTAAGTCCGACATTTTGTCAGATTTCCCTGGTTGAGGTGGCATACAAAGTTCTCTAAGTGCTTCTAACCTGATGTAGGTTTCAAGTAACATTTCACGTGACGCAATGTTTCCACCAACACTGATTCCGAACGAATCATTCGACATCTTTTTAAGCCATAGTTGCTTTTCGTCCTCTTTACCTTCCCAGTTAATAGGCAGTACTGAATCCAACCTGAGACCGTGGCCGGAGAGGTAGTCTAAAAGCTGCTGTCGAGTAATTGCTTTAAGAAACTCTTCGGCGGTCTTTCCAGACAACAGTTGTTCAAACATCGCATCAACACTTTTTAGAGCATCAATGATGGCCAATGGGGCATTACCTTCGAAGAGTTTTAAAGCACTAGACGCCATGATTTGTGTCCTTGTGGAAAAGGGCTATTGTTAAATCTAGCATTTCATAATGTGAAAAATAGCCAATTTTACTTATTTTATGCACAGTTTTGCCTATGAAGTACTATAAATCGCATTTTTCACCAATACCAGCGGGCAAAGTTTACCAAAGCAGCAAAAAAAAACTATCGAAACAAAATAAACTTCGCAGACAATCCGGATAGTTAACAGATCAGATCCCAAAAACTAAGCAATGAAAATAATTTAATAGAGATTTCCCGAAACGAGATTAACAACTCTTAGACAAACTGAGCTATAGAATTGACTCGGAAAGCCTCGCACTTTCACTTGCTGTTTGTATTCGGCTTTGAGCGTGGGTTGGCGGTTTCTTTATCAAGATACGCAACACCTTCGGTCATCCATTTCGGGGCTTCAGTCCCTTTGGCGTAATGATCGAAGAATTGCTTCATTCGAATCTGGAAGTCGATTTGATTTCCCTTATTAGCCAAGTGGTGTCCCTCACCAGGATAGCTCAGCAGGATCACCTGTTTGCCGTTCCGACGGGCAGCGTTGTAATATTCAAGTCCCTGATGCCAATCCACAGCACCATCGTCGGTTCCATGCAGGATCATAAAAGGTGTGGTTATTTTTTGAACGTTATGAACAGGCGACTGGCTGTGATAAAGGTCCATATCTTCCCACGGTGAAATCCCCATACGGACTTGCCCTTTTTCCGTAATCCCCTGCTGAACCGAACCGCTACTTTTGTACAACTCGCCGTGAAAGCTCACCAGATTAGTGACAGGGGCTCCGGTCACTACTGCTGCGAACATATCGGTCTGCGTCAGAATAAAAGAGGATTGGTAACCACCCCAACTATGCCCCTGAAGCACGATACGATCTGGATCGGCATAGCCACTGTCGATGACCGCTTGAACCGCACTTGTCACACAGTCTAGCGCAGAACTTCCCGGTCTTCCGATTTCGTAAACTACATCGGGCATCAAAACCAGATATCCATCGGAAGCATAGGTCGACATGTGAGGACGATCATCAAATCGAGGCATGGAATACTCGTGATGCCGCTGCGACATTTTTTCATAAAAATAAACCAACATCGGATACTTTTTGCCCTCTTCATAATTCCCAGGCAACGCAAGTGTGGCTTGCAGTCGAGTATCTTTGCTGTTCTTGTAATCTACTAACACGCGACTCCCCCATCGGTATTCCGATTGCTGGAGATTGGCATCGGTAATTTTCTTGGGAGACTCAAATTGTGTGTTGGTCACCCAGTAGTCAGGAAAATCTTCGAAAGTCTGCATCGTCAACATCAAAGCATCCGAACCTTTCGCTTTGGTGGGTCGCCCGATTCGTTTGTCTTCGAATATCAACGACTCAGGTTTTTCACCAGGTGTAAGCGAATAATAGCCCGTTTTTTTGGTCCATTCACCGTATGCCGATAACAGGATCGGTTTAACGGTGTCGATCGTCTCTTCTTCAGGCTCCAGTCGAACATAACGGAATCGGATTTGGTCTTTTTCGCCAACACCTTGCGTTAGGCTGGAACCTTGGCTTCCATTTAGCGGAATAGTCCAAAGATCAAATTTGTGATTAAGAATGACCGCCGAACCATCTTTAGTCCAACCGGCGATTCCGTACGAGGGTTTTTCATAGGGGTGATCGTCGTCTTCGTTGACAAAGCTGACACCTGTCGTAGATTTGGA
>JBCCSJ010000234.1:0-9284 GCA_039200505.1 Planctomycetota bacterium
AAATTTACTTAATTTTTGTTTTCTCAACAAAGTTACTCACTTAGTTTTAATAGAAAACAACTTCCTTGACCTAATTCGGATTCAATTTCGATCGACCAGTGGTGACGATCAGCTATCTGTTTACAAATAGCCAATCCTAAACCTGTTCCCGGATACTCTTCTCTTCGATGGAGTCGCTTAAAAAGTTCAAAAATTTGACTTTGGTATTCTGGTGCGATCCCTATTCCACTGTCTTTAACAAAGACTTTATTGCATTCTTTCTGAAAACCGATCTCAATCTTTGGCTTTTGATCACCACTGTATTTCATTGCATTACTGATTAAGTTTCGAAACAACTGAATTAACAAGATATATGCTCCTTTAACGGTTGGCAGTTCACCGATAATAATATCTGCCTGAGACTCTTGGATTTGATTCTGTAGATCGGTACAGGCTGTCTCGGCAATATAACGCAAGTTAACATCTTCGCTAAAATCAGCCCTCTGTTTTGAAGCCTTGGTAAAGCTTAATAAGCTATTGATCAGGCTGCACATTCTTATCGCTCCAGACACTGATTTTTGGATGTACCCCAGTGACTGTTCGTCCAAGCTGTTCCGATTTTTTTGCTCAAGCAGTTGAAGAAATCCGCTTATCGCCCGCAGTGGTTCTTGTAGATCATGAGAAGCAATCCAAGCGAATCGCTCCAGCTCCTGGTTGGTTTGTTGCAATTCCTTATTCAGTTCGCCTAATTCGAGAATGTACTTTGCTTTGGCGGAGATGTCTCTTGTGACGCCGACGATGTATTCTTCACCGGCGTATTCAAAAAAATGGACGGTGACCTCCGTGAGTAACCGACTGCCATCCTCTCGATGATGCTCGGTTTCGACAACGTTGTAACGATCGACTCGCATCTTTTCCCACCACTGTTTCCAGACTTCCGGTGGGTAATCCGGGTCGATGTCCACCACTCGCATTTGAAGCAGTTGCTCGCGAGAATGACCCAGCATTCTGGTAGCCGCTTTGTTGGCGTAAACGAATCGCCCGTCTTCTTTAACCCAATAAACTGCATCCTGCGAATTGTCGAGAAAAAATTGACCGCGGATTCGTTCCTGTTCAGCGGCAACCTTTTCAGTCAGATCACGCACGTTTGCACAAATAGCAGGCTTGCCGTGGGACCCTATCACGTTCAAGTGAACTTCGACCGGGTATCGAGATCCGTCTTTTCGATGATGGAGCGTTTTCAAGACCAAATTCCCCTCGCGATCGGCACGCAATGGAGTCAGCATTTGTTTGAATCGAGCCAAATTAAATTTAGGAGCAATGTCGATGGGCGTCAGCCGTTTGAGCTGATCCATCGAATATCCAAGATTTGTCAACGCTCGTCGATTGGCGTAGATGAATAAAAGACTATCGGCATCAAAGACGTAGATTTCGTCGAGCGACTGATCCAGGATAAGAGTTAAATCGAGTTCTGTATCTGCCAAGACTACGGTCCAATCAGGTTTTTGAATATCAGTCGAAAATCAAAGTCAGTTGACAGAGACGATTTATCTGACATGACCGTCAACTTACCATAAACGGTTTCAACGCAAAAACTTTCCTGGCTCGCGTTATTATTAACGCCTGCGAAATGCTTATTCAGGTGGAATCAGAATTTTGACTCTGACTGCGGCAAACAACACGGATAGCCCGTAGATGTCGACATTTAAATTCACCGATCAGATCGAAGCAGATGAACACCCAGTTTTTCCTGTAATATTTCCAGGTTGAATGGTTTGGGAAGAAAAGTGGCTTGCTGACAACCGAGAAACTCTTGGTCAAGAACAGAGTCTCCATGGCCACTCATCATCACAACAGATGACTTGGGAAACTTCTGGCGGAACCGTTCGCAGACGTCACGTCCATTTTTCCCCGGCATCACGACATCGGTTAATAGCAAGTCGACTGTTTCGAGCTCATCGATCAAATGAATTGCCATGTCACCGTTGCTTGCTGTTTTCACTTCTAGCCCAAGCTGTTGCAGCGATTCCGATAGTGCACGTAAGATCGCGGGCTCGTCGTCGCACACGATAATCGTTCCCGACAGTTTCTCATTTTTAGGTGTTTGATTGTTATTGATGCGATCTCTTTGTTGAGGAAGATGAAAACAACTTAAATAAAGATCGACTTGCGTCCCGCTGGAGTCTGATTTTGATATCTCAACGGCACCTCCATGTTGTTTCATGATCGAATGAACAATGGCGAGCCCCAATCCACACTCCCAAACCATCAGAACTTGGATCGAAATGGACTTTCCAATCTTCGCCAACCGAATGAAGCAGCAATTCTCCCGTGTTTTCGATGACTTGATTAAGGTCCACCCGAATTTTCTCAAGCGGCTTTTTTCGGCTGAATGCCAGCAGGCGGGATGTGAGTTCGATCCCCCGATTGGCTGTCTCACTAATTTTCCGGATCGAATCAAGCGCAACCGGATGCTCGGAACCGATCAGACTGGATGCAAGTTCAGATTGCAAAACCAATGCTTGCAGAATGTTGTTGAAGTCGTGTGCAATTCCACCTGAAATTCGATCCAGAATTTCCATCTTCTGCGAGTGTAACAATTGATGATCGAGACGATTTTTGACATCTTCTGATTTCTTTTTATTGGTGATATCTATCATCACCGACTGCAAATTACCATCTTCCAAGATGCAGGTTTCGATCAACAAATATTGAGTGACGATCACACTTTCAATGGGAATCATGCGCTAGATCATGAATTTCCGTTGATCGAAGCAAGGTACTGTTCAGATGGGAAGAAGTGCGATGAACCGGCAAGAGAGTGGCATCGAATTCGAAGTGAAAATGGGCACTTCCGTGCGGTTGGAACAAGGGTCCGCTGTTACGTCTTAGAAGTCAATTTGCATGCACAACGATAGATATTCCGAACTTTTTGCTGATGATGCCGAATTAAAAGACCATCGGTACGTGCTTCAATCGCAGTACCTCGATCTGACTCAAGTGGAACTGCCTGCACTTGCCAAATCGAATGGTTGGTTGATCAAGCATGACCATTGCTTCATGCGAATTATTCTGGATCAATTATTTAATGACTGTTGGTACAACCACTTAGATCGACGGTTGCGGGCTTACAAACAACTCAATAACCAACAATTGAAAACAGCAATTTCACTTGGCAGAGCAATCGCCGATCAGGGGGAAGCCATTTTGAATATCTGGAACCGGCAAAGCCTTCAATGGCGGAACAAGGCATAAGAAGATCTATCATGGGACTTTACTCACGATTCGAATCCCTGTTAGACCAAGATGATACTCTGCAGCAATTGGAGTCTGAAATTTGGGATAGCCTTCAAACTGCGACTCAAAACTCGCGCCATGCATGGAACCATGGTTACTTTTCGACCGCTTCCGTTGAAGGGTCCAACATTGATCGTTTGAATAGCCGAACGGTGATTCTGCGTTCGGTTTGCAAAAGTCAACGGACTATCGATTGCCATACGGATGTACGTTCTTTAAAGGTTGCTGACATCGCCGCGAGCGATGAATCGTCCTGGTTGTTCTACGATTCGAAATCGAAGATTCAGTTACGAGCCAACGGAACGTCCCGCCTGTTAGATGATTCGGAGACTGACGAAGCTTGGGAAAGAACATCGCTTCGAAGCAGGGCAGCTTATTTGTCGGTCGATCGTCCAGGTAGTAAGTCCGCAGGCTCAAGTCCTCCTTCGACAAGTGATCGCCATGTGACCCAGGAACAGTCCGAACGAGGTAGGCAGAATTTCAGGATCGTTCGGTTTGACGTGCGAGGATTCGATTGGCTTTATTTGCGTCGGTCAGGTCACCTAAGAGCGAGTGTGCAATATCCCAATTGCGGTAGCCCAATCATCCACTGGCTGGTTCCCTGACCGTCCGCAAACGATACGCCGTATTTAGTCGGACTCGCCACAACTGTGACCCAAAAGCGACAACTTCAATCGCATCCCGTCACCTGCTTTCCCCCATTCACCGACATCCTTAAATGCGCTCGATTGCACGATTGACTGTAAGATGCATACTTGTACCCTCCGGTTGGCGGCACCAAAAATAGTTGGCCGGCGGTGTCCAACAAGGCAACCGATTGCCTGTTTACGATCCCAAAAAAGGCCATCCATGAACAAATCGCTTCGAATCGCATCAAGGGTCCTTATTTACTTAGTGGCGGTCGTCTTGATTCTCGCCGGTTCCTTAAAACTGATTGGAGTCGGAGCAGACGACATGGTGGAAGGATTAGAAAAGGCGAGGTTGATTCAACACCTTTCACTCATTAGCATCATCGCGATTGTCTGTGGGATTTTGTTGATACTTCCATTGACTCGTAAGCTAGGCGTTCTGATGGCGAGTTCTTATTGGGGTGGAGCGATCGTCGCCCACCTTACCTACAACGATTCAGTCGTGATGCCTGCTACTTTTGTCATCATGCTTTGGAGCGGTGTTCTACTGGGAAGCGATTGGTTTTTAAATAAAGCAGCCCCTGCCGAACCGAATGCCGATTCCTGAACAATTCCATGTTCGTCAAATTCGACGTGCCCAATTTCACAAAATCGAAAAATTCTGTCCGGGGTTTTCGGTCGCATCACGACTACTCTTCGGCCCTACCAGCTAAAGTTTTTGCGATCATTTGAACGAGTCAAGACATGTCAACGAATCAAACGAAGGAACAGATTTCAGCCCAAGTCCAACAATCAAGCGAGCCGTTTCGCAAAATCGTCGACCAGGTCAACCAGGTTCTGGTAGGACAAGATCAACTCGTTCATCGAATGCTTGTCGGACTTTTGACGGGTGGGCATCTTTTGATCGAAGGAGTCCCCGGTTTGGCAAAAACAACCGCTGTCGCCAGTCTTGCCCAAGCGATCGACACCGGTTTTCAGAGGCTCCAGTTTACTCCCGACCTGTTGCCTGCTGACCTCATCGGAACGCAAGTTTACAGGCCGCAGGATCAGACCTTTGTCGTGCAAAAGGGACCCATTTTTTCAAACCTTATCTTGGCTGACGAGATCAACCGGGCGCCTGCCAAAGTGCAAAGTGCATTGTTAGAAGCGATGCAGGAGCGGCAGGTGACAATCGGAACCGAAACGTTTCAGCTTGATAATCCGTTTCTGGTGATGGCGACGCAAAACCCGGTGGAACAGGAAGGGACGTATCCGCTCCCTGAAGCACAAACCGACCGTTTCATGTTGAAAGTAGTTGTTGATTATCCAAACCGCCAGGAGGAACTTCAAATCCTTCGCCGGATGGGGAAAACGGCCAAACGCACCGTCATTGAAGCGGTCACTCGTCCGGAAGAAATTCTTAATGCCAGAAATCTGGTCGATCAAATTCATATGGAAGAAAGAGTCGAGGGCTATATCGTCGACCTCGTTATGGCAACGCGATCGCCTGAATCATACGGACTGAATTTGACCGGCATGATTCAATTCGGCGGCAGCCCTCGGGCGACGATCAACTTGGCTTTGGCAGCAAGAGCATGCGCGTTTTTGGAAGGACGGGGCTATGTAACACCGGCCGACGTCAGGTCGATCGCGCTGGATATTCTTCGTCATCGAGTCGCCATTACCTACGAAGCGGAGGCAGAAGAAAGAACGTCCGAGTCAATTGTCAACGAGATTCTTAACAAGATTCCAATGCCCTAAAACTTGGTTTCATTCCGATGATTCCCAAAGAAGTATTTCAAAAAATCCGTCGAGTTCAGATCCGGAGTTCGCACCAAGTTGACGATTTGCTGGCTGGATCATGGCATTCTGCCTTCAAAGGTCGCGGCATCGAATTCGAAGAAGTCAGACCCTATCAGGTTGGTGACGATGTTCGATCTATCGACTGGAATGTGACCGCTCGAAGTGATCAACCGTACGTCAAACTCTTTCGAGAAGAACGGGAGATGTCAGTTTTGCTTTTGGTTGATCTCAGTCGTTCTATCGATTTCGGAACAGCGAATCAAACCAAACGTGAGATGGTGGCAGAGTTGGGTGCTACTTTGGCAATGTCGGCCGTTAAAAATAATGACAAAGTTGGATTGACGCTGTTCACCGACGGGATTGAAAAAGCGATTCCGCCCCGCAAGGGGACCCGTCATGTTCTAAGAATCATTCGCGAGTTGTTGTATTGTCGAGCAGTGGGAATCGGGACCAATATTCGCAATGCCATTGAGCATCTTAATCGGACCAGCAAACGGAGGTCTGTCGTTTTCTTGATCAGTGATTTCTTCGATGCTGGTTTTGAACAGGTTTTAAGAATTTCTCGCAAGCGACACGATTTGATTCCTGTCACCATCAACGATCCTCGTGAAAAAGATCTACCCAATGTCGGACTGATTCGATTGCGGGATAGTGAAACGGGCCAAACGATGCTGGTAGATACTGCAAGTCGTTCCAATCGCGATTTGTATCGTGAATTGGTGGCACAAAAAATGGAGGAACGGTTGGCTATGTTTCGTCGTTTGCAAATGGAGCCAATCCAATTGGAAACCGGGGCGGACATCGTGGATCCACTTCGCAATTATTTTCATGGAAGAGAGCGGAAATGATTCGAATTACGTGCATTGCGATGATTTTTTTCAGCCTTCCATGCTACGGTCAGAAAAATAATGTCCGGGTTGATGTGAAAGCCGACAGAAATGAAGTTGGAATTGCGGATCCGTTTCAAATTGAAATCATTGTGAAAGCTCCCGCCGGTACCAATGTGAGCTTCCCTGCTCAGCAGTCGATGCTGGGGCCGTTTGAAGTCATCAAAGAATCAGATGATTGGAACGTACCTGACCCTAGCAGTCCGTTGGACTTAAAAAATTGGACTCGGCGGTTCGAATTGGAAACGCTTGATACTGGAAAACTTGAATTCCCAAGCTACGAAGTTGTAGTGACCGAGCTAGGTCAGGATTCGAGAGTCATTCGCACCGATCCGATTTCGATCGATGTTAAAAGCCTTGTCGAACCAAAATCAGATCCCGCTCAATTCCAAGACATCGCCGACTTGCAAGATGTCGAAGTTAATATGTCCACCGCCTCGACAGACTCCGTTTGGTGGATCATCGGAGGCGTTGGTAGCGTTGTTATCGTGTTTGGGTTGGCAACGGTTTGGATTCTGTTCCGCAAACCGATGCCAATCGGGCCAGGCGAATGGGCGCTCCAAACGCTGGCTGTTACCGATTCCGAAGATCATCGTTCGATCGAAGAAACGGTTCGCCAATATCTGAAGGAAAGGTTCCAGTTTTCAGCCAGAAGCAGTTCCATCGACCAAATTCGTCGGCAAGTTGTCGACCAAACAGAACAGGATACCATTGCCACAGATCTGGAAGCCTGGTTGCTCGAAATCGAAAAGATTCGATTCGGTGGTCTGGCAACGACTTCACCGGAAAACGAGCACAGGCGTGAACGGATCATCGACTGGATTCAAAACGTCGAACAGATGGAGGGACGCCCCTGATGTTCTATTCCCCCATTTTCTTGTGGCTTTTGATTCCAGTCGCCTGGCTGGGGTGGCGAATGTTCCGCGGTCAAAATTTGAGATCTATTTCATTTAGTACGACTACGTTTGCCAGCCAACTGAAACCGACACTACGTCAAAGACTGCTTTGGCTTCCACGAGTTTTAATTTTAACCGGCATGGTCTTGTTGGTGCTGGGTTTAGCTCGACCCAGACTTGGACTGAAGCGTGCCGTAACTGAAACCGAAGGGATTGCTATTGAAATGGTAATCGACCGCAGTGGAAGTATGCAGGCCCTCGATTTTCAAATTGGTGAACAAAACGTAAATCGTTTGACGGCAGTCAAGCATGTGGCCGGTAAATTTATCTCTGGCGAAGGAGAACTTCAGGGGCGGGTAAGTGATTTAATTGGTTTGGTGACCTTCGCGGCATACGCTGACGGGATTACGCCTCCGACGCTCGACCACGCGTTCTTAAAATCCAATTTGAATAACACCGAGTTTGCTTTATCAAGAAACGAACAGGGGACTTCAATCGGAGATGCTATTGCTCTGGCCGTTGAAAAGCTCAATGCTCTGGACGAAAAACGAGACGAAAAAGTCAAAAGCAAAATCATGATCCTTCTAACCGACGGGGAAAACACGACCGGGGAACTTGATCCGGTCGCCGCCGCTGAATTAGCCCAGACTTTGGGCATCAAGATTTATACTATTGGGGTAGGAACCAATTCAGGGCAGGCCCCTATTCCGGTGCAGGATGCATTTACGGGGCGGACCCGCATTCAAATGATGCCCGTTTCGATTGATGAAGAGACGCTGACTCAGATCGCGAATTTGACTGGTGGAAAATACTACCGGGCAACGGATACCGATTCGTTGACCCGCATTTACGCCGAAATTGACCAACTTGAAAAAACCGAAGTCGAATCCGAAAATTTTTTTGACTACCGAGAACTAGCGGTCGAACCCTATCGCGAGCGTTGGCTCCGTATCCCGCCTGTCTTGCCGCTCGTATGGATATGTTTGGTCATCGGTTGTCTGCTTGAAAACACTTGGCTGAGGGAGGCAAGATGAACTACGAAACAGGAAATCCTTTGCTGGCGTGGCTTGGATTGGCGATTCCGGTTTTAATCATCGTCTTGTATTTTGCCCGCCGGCAAACAATGTGGGCACTTCGAGCTTTCGGGAGTCAGGCCAGTCCAGAAAACTCTGGCGTTTATTTTACGCGGTTATTGTTATTAAGCATCGGCATCGTGTTGCTGGTGATCGCCTGTATGGACCTGCGATGGGGCAAGACCAATCGAAAAGTCCCTCAACGTGGACTAGAAATCGTATTTGCCCTCGACGTGTCTCGTAGCATGCTGGCTCAAGATGCCAATCCCAATCGACTGATCCGGGCGAAACAACAAATCAAAGACATTGTCGGCGAGATGGCCGGTGACCGCATCGGCTTGGTCGTATTTGCCGGTGAAGCCAAACAGTCGGTGCCACTCACAAATCACTATAACGACTTTTTACAAAAGCTGGATTCCGTGGGTCCCCAATCGATCGACGTTGGGGGATCTCAACTCGGTGTTGCGCTTCAGGCTGCCGAGAAGAGTTTTATCTCAAAAACTAGCGACCATAAAACGGTTGTACTTTTTACTGATGGAGAGGATCAAGAAAGTGATCCGGTTGATCTAGCTAGAAAGATGTATGAGGAAACGGGCGTCCGAATTTTCACCGTTGGCTTGGGTGACATGGACCAAGGGGCCCGAATTCCAAACAATCAATCTGAACGCCCCGGTTTTGTCCAGTTTGAAGGTCAGCAAGTTTGGTCCAAACTCAATGGGGCCATACTGAGTGAAATCGCGA
>JBCCSJ010000235.1:0-9261 GCA_039200505.1 Planctomycetota bacterium
ATGGGAACGTCGATCAAACTGCGGACCGTTTTTCGGGACCTGGCCGCAGGAAACTGGGGCTGTTGAGGCGATTGCGGACTTTGTAATCTTACATTGCCTAACGAATCGACGTCCAAAACAGGTGGAGGAAGCGGAATGTCTTGGGCATTCCAGGTCGCCGTCTGGCA
The DNA here is from genome assembly GCA_039200505.1 of Planctomycetota bacterium. Classification (GTDB taxonomy): domain Bacteria; phylum Planctomycetota; class Planctomycetia; order Pirellulales; family Pirellulaceae; genus Mariniblastus. Next base: position 168 of record JBCCSJ010000235.1, read on the forward strand.
ACCCGTCAAAACAAGAAACAATAGACAACCGAATAACGAGAAATTTGTCAAATTTCTCATCTTGGGGAATAACGATTGTTGATTATGATTTCGATCCTGTTCGGATCGCAGTGTCGCTGAGTTCATCCTTGACCTCAAACTTTAATTTTTCCTGCGAACTAATTACAGAAACTCCAGACTGCCAGCAAGGCCACAATGAAAGCTGGATTTCGTCGAGAAGTTTTGAATCGCTAGCGATTGGAAATTTGGATAGTTCCTTCCATCCAACTTGGGCTGCAATACGTAATCACAAGTTCAAAGGTTCAGTTTAAACCGACCGTAACCAGAATTTCATAAGCTTCCGGTTTATTCGCTAATGGCAACAAATATTGACCTGCGATTCTTGAGTAAGGCGATTAAGCGTCCCGCTTGGCAAGCGGTTTTATGCCTAAAACATTCAGGGCAGCCTAGCTTCGGTATTCTCGCCATAGCAAACAGATCCCGATCAGCGTGCAAACGACGTTTCCGAACCAAACGGCGATGGCTGGTAGAGCGCCTGTTTTTGCCGCCGTCAGACCAAACATAAAAAGCGGGTAGTAGATTAGCAAAATCGGAAGAAAGCAGACGCCAAATGTCGACGCGTAGTTCGCCGTTTTCAGTCGAGTCGCAATCGGAATTCCAATGATGGCAAATGCCAAACAGCTAAATCCATTGGCCCAGCGTCGATGAGGTACCAGTTTCAGACGTATCAAGCGTTTTTTCGAATCATTCAAGTCTTGGTCCCGAATTTCCCAAGAATCTTGGGACAATCCCATCATATTACCCGAAAGAATTTGACCGCAGGCCCGAACGGAATTTTCAGTATGCATTTGCCGATTGGCGTTTTCTTGAATTTTAAGTTCTTCTTCGATCTGGCTTAAATACAAATGGCTGGGGTTGCCGGTCGCCTTTGCAATCTGTTCTGGCTTTTTCAATTGAATTTCCGGATCAGCTTCTGGAAACACGTAGCGAATGCTTCCTTGGTCGTTGAATGCTGAACCCTGGATCATGGTAAAAACAAGGCTGTGGTTTTCCGGTTCCGCTTCGATCATCGCCTGATTGGCGACTACGCGAATCGTATCCTCTTTTTTCTTGAACGTGATTTCAGGACGAATCAGGTTTCTGCCTTCGACTCCCTGGACTTCGATTGAAAAGCTTTCGGTTCGGAAACTGCCTTCATTCCGAAGAATTCCATAGACAATCTGATCGCTACTTTCGAGAACCACTCTTTCGATTCCCCAATAACTCCATGCAAATGAGATGTCGTTTATCCAGACAGCTGCCAAGCTTAATAAAAATGTGGCAAACAGGGTGGGCATCACTAAGACGGAAGGATGTAGACCCATCGACTTGACCGCAATCAATTCGTTGTCCGACGACATTTTCCCATAGACGACGCAAACGCTTAACAGGCAGGTTGCCGGCATCGCGAACATCAAAGCTTCAGGAAGAATAAACGGAATAAGTTTCAGCACAATTTCGGGACCAATGCCAGGGTCAGATGCCTTCTGAACGACCCCGATGATGACCATCATGCCGACGAATCCAAATGAGGAAATGGCAAAGATCTTCGCCAATTCCCAGAGGATATATCGCGTTATTTTTTGCGGAAACAAGGTTGTTCTGTTTTCTCAGAAATCCGGAGCGGAGAAGACCGTATTGAATTCTGGGAAAAGGGTCAATTGCAGCCTGAAAACGAATTTTATCGCAGGTCGGGAGAGGCGAAAATTTGGGATTTTTTTAAGAGTCGAATGTTTCCGGCCATTGGAAGGTTCCTTCCGGCAGAAGAAACGTACAGCCAGAAATTCAAGTACGTCCCGCTTGCCGAGCGGGACATGGCAAACTACGGGCATCATTTTCAACACGGGTAGATATTGGTTGCTTTTGGTAGCGAACAAATCGCTTACGATATTTTGCTTACAGTCGAAAGTTGCAGGTCAAAGCAAGGTTCCTCCCGGCAGAAGGACGTGCTGATGGGATTTCGCGATCAACCCCACAAAAAAAGCACACTCTGCAGTGTGCTTTGGAAGTGGAGTTCTTGGATCGAGTCGATTAAACGAGTTCTTCCATCGATTCCAATTCATCCTCGTTAGACTCTTCTTCGTCTTCCCGAGTTTCGCCTTCAGGTAGATAAACCACCTCGGCGTCGGCAACTTTTCGATAGCCGATCTTGGTTAAGACTTCCAAAATTTCGCTGCAGGTTGGGAACATTCGACCGCTGGCTCGTTTGTATTCATCCATGGCCTGCATGAACTCAATTTCGGGGTCAGAATATTCTCGCTCGCAGGTGGTTGGGTCAATTTGACGTCGTCTTTTTACTTTCCGACGTTCAACAACGGGGGATTCTGACTTGGCTTGCTCTTTTGTTTTTGAGGTGCGTCGATCCGATGTTCTTCTGCCTGTTTCATTTAGCTTTTCAAGTTTCCCGGTTGTTTTCTTAGCCATTGGGTAAGACCTTTGATCTGGATTTTTAGGGACAACCATCCGTGTACTGCTTGTGACGATGAAAAAATACAACGCTCAGCTAAAGTTGCGTGGTAAATCGGAAACATCCAGCTAGTTAAAATGAAACGGATGGCAGATCGAACTGGTCTTGACGTTTGTGCTACCCCCCAAGGGTGGATTCTTGACGTGCGACGGTAAAGTTTGACGATTGGATTTGAAATGCATCCATCAATGTTTCGCTGAACCCAAAGGTTTGACTGGCCCATATAAAAAGAAAATCCAGGATTATCGCATTTTTCTAACTCGATCCCCTTGGGCGATCACGGTGTTGTTTGGTTGGGCAACATAAAGATGACGACCCGAATCCAGTTTCTGAATTTTGACTCGCCAAGAAACGGCACTCCTTAAAATTTCAATTTCGTTTTCAGAGGCTACGATCACCGTTTTCGGGTTCTGTGCAATAACAGCAAGCATATCTCCGAGTGAAGAACTGGGAATTGACCTTCGCATACGGTTTGAAAGAGTCAGACTGCTTCCATAAGCTTCTCGCCCGAAAAAGACGAGTGGTGCGTCTCGATAGTCTTCCGAATCCAACAGCTTGGCTGCAGCGGAATGTATAGACCGATTTTGCGAAATGGTTGGAACAATCATGTGGGTTGCAATCGACACAAAAACAAATGCACCCAATGCAAAAACCCCCCACGATTTTTGGGCGCTGGGTCGAAAAAATGAACCCAAAATGGCTACCAGCAAAATAGGTAGTAACAGTATGGCGAACTCCAAGTTTTCGAAACCAAAATTGGAACACAAACAGAAAAACGAAATCAGGCAAACAACACACCATCCACCAATCTCAAGTGGCATGCGTGTGGCAAGTTTTTGGAGTAGCGTTTTCTTGTCAGTTTGTGGTTGCGATAGCAGAATTGGATGAAATGCCGATACTTCCAACATGTACCCTAACATCAGACAGACTAACGGAAAGATCGGCAAAACATAGGTGGGCAACTTGGAATCCGAGATTGAAAAAAAGATCAAGATCCAACAGACGCTGAAAGCGAGGAAGCCGATTTCTCGGGTCCGAAGTCGACGTAACTGCGGGGATTGGCTGGATAAAAATTTAACCAAGGAGGGGAACAGGTAGCTGGCTGGAAACATAAAGATGAACATGCCCACCAAGTAGTACCACCAGGGCTCGCTATGATTAAACGCATCGGTAAACCTGATGATGTGATGCTTCCAAAAAAAGTATTCAGCAAATCCTGGATGGCTGACAATCATGGCGACAAACCAGGGGAGCGCAATTAGGCTAAACGAGAGCATGAAGATAGGAGCATGAAGCTTCCAGAAGGAAACTGCTAGTGCGGGACGAGATTTTCGCCCAAGCCACCAGGCAGCAAAAACAGGCGGAAGGCCAATGATTAAGGCAACCGGACCTTTGGCGAGTACCCCCATGCCACAAGCGAAGCCTGCCAGGAGAGAGTAACCTCTCCATTTTCGACGCTGCCGCGACGGGGAAATTGGATCGCAAGATGGTAGAACTGAGCGAAACCCTAACATAAGAGTCAGCGTAGTAAATAGCGTTAACAGAGCATCCATCGTGACGTAACGAGACATGACTCCGAACCCCAACGATCCGATCAGCAACAGAGATCCCCAAATGGCAGCCCGTTGGCCGACCAGTTTTCGAGCCATCGTCAGTGTCACCAGCACAGTAAGCCATGCCGCCAGTGCCGTGGGAATCCGAGTCGTAAGCGGGGACACTCCAAATAGCCAATAGGAAGTAGAAATGGCCCATATTTGTAATGGAGGCTTATCCCAATAATGATCGCCATCGAGTTGCAATGACCACCAATTTCCAGATTCGAGCACATTGAGAGCAAGTTGTGCATTTCGGGCTTCGTCAGGTTCAAAAAGAGGGTAGTCCAAACACCCAAACAGCAACGCGGCGGCAGCCGAAAGAATTCCAACTTGCCAAAATCGTTTTCGAGTTCTTGACATGGACTTTTGAGGCATGTCCCGCAGAGATCGCGAAAACATAATGTGGTTCCACCAGAACCGAATCAATTCTCGAATTGACCGTAGATAATCTTTACTTTTGAATCCGACTGTATCTTCCGGCAAAAACGAGACATGTTCGATACAGGCAATCTTGTAGCTTCGGATGAGTGCGAAAAGCTTATTTGCAGCTTTCGAATCGCTGCTGGATCCGATTACAGTTTCTAAATTCAGGTTGTCTTGTTTGATTTTATGTTGCAGCGTCCGCCAACACTCGGCCGGGATCAGGGTAATAGCTTCTCGAACATAGTCATGCTTTCCCGTTCTGGTCAAGATCCGATGGAGAACCATGTAAAGTTGTAGGATCAAATCTCTGATGCGACATTTGAAGAGGTTGGGTTGATGAAACCAAGATTGAACCGTCGCTGGCCGGACGTGGCAAAAAAGATCACGCTGGGATTCAAATTCACCCTCAACAACGACCAGATCTCGGTCGGCGTTGGTTTGGGTGACGAATTGGGCTAAATTCACCTCTCCGTCGGCGGACTGTTTGGAGAACCGTACGATTTTGGCTTGCGTTTCATTTGACGGTTGAAAGTCAATTTTTTCGCCAAGATCGATGGCTAGAAAAATAGGCGAATCCTTCGGCATATCCGGCGCATTCCTTTGCGATGTGGATCGTGGCAACCTTTAGAAATTGCGATGAGTGCCGAAGGCTACCTAAACGTCGAGTGAAATGTCAATTCCAACCAAATCTTATTGGAAATTTCAGTTTTCACTTAAAAACAATATCAGGACAGGAATTCCTTGATTTTTTGCGGAAAAATTCAAAATTTGAGTTTTCCCGCTAGATTTCCGTAATCCAAATTGGCTGTTTTTTTGGGTCGATGTCGAGAGTAAGGTTCAGATTGTTCTGGGATTTTTTGTTCGGGTGGACTAAAATCTAGGTGGAATTTTATATGGATGAAGGATTCATATGTTCCAAATTACACTGAGCTGGTGTAGCCCGGGATGGTGTTCTAATAGACTACTTCCTCAATCCACTCATCCTACCCAAACCAATACCAAACCTTGGAGGAGTCCGAATGTCGGCCAGTTTTCGAAACCGTAAAGGTTTCACCCTTGTTGAGTTGCTGGTAGTAATCGCCATCATTGGCATTCTTGTCGGAATGTTACTACCTGCCGTGCAACAAGTTAGAGAGGCTGCTCGTCGAGCAACCTGTTTGAACAATACACGACAAATCATCTTGGCTTGTCACAATTATCAAAGCGCCAATCAGCGTTTCCCGCCTGGAGCCAACCCTTTTCACCTCGATACCAATAATATCGCAGCCAGTTTTACGACCTCGATTCTATCTTTCATTGATCAAAATAACCTGAAAGAAGAATGGCAAAAATTGCCTCGGACGACAGCATTCAACACAACGATTGCAGGAGTCGACACCCGAGTTCCACTTTTTCTTTGCTCTTCGTCGACCCAGCAAGATGAAAGGACGGATCTTCCGAGTGCCTACCCCGACACAGGAACATGGACGACGCACTATTTTGGTTCGATGGGTGCCTATAATCCGTATACCACTGCCCCTCAGCAATATCCAGCTTTGGTAGATGATTCAGCTGTCGGAACAATCGGATTCACCGGGATTTTCTCACCGACCGCTGGAGGGGGCGGAGCACTGTTTAACCGGTCAACAGCCAAAGGTTTTGATGACTGCGGCGACGGATCCTCCAACTGTATCGCTTTGTTTGAGCAATCCCGATCGCCTTGGGATGATGTGGCTGACAGTTTGGCCTATCGCCCTGGTTTCGGCGTTGGGGCAGTTATTTCTGATGCTGGAACATCGACGGAAACTGCAACCGCAATTTTCTCCTGTTTAACCGCACAGATGTCACCCAACACATTTTTGCAGCGGGAAACAAGCGTTACTAGCAACGGATTTTGGATTAACAACATGATCGCGGGTAGTAACCATCCGGGTGGTTTGAACATCGCACTCGTCGATGGTTCGTCGAAATTCATCAACGAAGAAGTCGATTTAAATGTTTACCGGGCGGCCGCCAGTATTGATGACGGATACCTTCCCGACGCACTAGATTAAGATCCATTGAACATTGATAATCCGAATACAGCCGGTTGAAATGACCGGCTGTTTTTTTTTGGTGGAATCACAATGAATGTGGGATTTTGTTAGACTATTTGGAACTAACTGACCTTGAAAACATCCTAATCCCGAATCAACCGATTCCCGTCGACCTCAAACCTAACGCTACCGGGTTCAGTCCGTACAACCGTTCAAGTTGAGAAAAGCGGAAGATTGGGGTAGCTTGCCCAAGTAGTTTTCAGGATTTATGTGCAAACTACCCGCCCTTTAATTACCATCGAAGTATCTGCATTTCCTCTTTTTATTCAGGTTGCAAACCTTCAAGGCCCAGCAATTTTTGCTCCTCCAGGACACGATTTACAGCAATTATTAAGGTAACGAGATGAGTCAAAATCGTCACACATCCTCGCTTCGAAAATTCCACAAGCCCGGCAAGAAACGAAAGTCAGCAAACCATTCCAACGGAATGAGTTACGAGGCATTGGAATCGAAGCAGTTGTTGGCTGCTGACCTGTTGGTCAACTTTGAAACAGGGAGCTTCAACGGCCAGCAAGATGTGAACATTGGCGTCGGGCCGAATCATATTGTTCAGGTGGACGACAACAATTTCAGCGTTTATTCCATCGCTGACTTGGAGATGGGAGTGACAACTCCTGAGTTTACTACTGATCTCGACAGTTTTTGGACTGATAACGCGTTTGCCGATGCCGAGATGGTTTCCAACACGTCCAATCCAAAAGTGGTCTATGACGCCGACACTCGTCGATGGTTCATCATTGCTCACTCGGACGCAGACATCATTACAGGACAGGGAGCTGAAAATCAGGACAATCCCGTTCTTGTGGCTGTGTCGAGAAGTCAAGACCCAACAGATCCATGGGTTTCGATGGCGGACTTCTACGATCACGATAACGATCTGGTGAATGGAAACGGTAACCCTCCAACTCCGCTGCTTCGACGAGATGGTGGATTTTTACCAGGTCGATTCCGGCAAGGCAGTGCTGTAATCGCCTGGGATACCGAGTTAGCGGTTGATGAGCATAACATTTACGTGTCCGTTTCGGTTGGGACTTTCGCACGAACCTATGCCTTCAATAAATTCGAAACGTTGGTCGTACCTCAACCGTTTAACCCTTGGGCTTTCGATGGTGGGGCGCCACTTTTTGGTGCCGATCCTGGGTTTGAAATTGATCCGCAGACGCAGTGGAATCAAGACGTTTACGGAAATGTAGCCGGAACTTTTGGCCTTAGTACGGCAGCAAACGGAGTCACCAACCAAATTACTTTGTACGAATTGTCTGATACGGGAATTTCTCAAGGAGCCACGCTGGAACCTGCGATTCAGATACCAGTGGATCCGTTTGAGGAACCGTCGCGTGATGTTCGTCAATTCAATGGCCCTGATATTTTGAATGCAGGGACGACGTTAAATAATGCGGTTGTTAGAAATGGGAATAGCCTTTGGGCAGCCCACGCGATTAAAGGAAGCTTCCCGGCACCAAACCCTGATGGTGGAATTGAATTTAACTCAGCCATCCGTGTTTACGAGATTGATCTCGATGCAAAGATCGTTCGTCAGTCATTTACGATCGAAAAAGAATTTACCAATTTCATCTATCCAACTATGTCGGTGACCCAAGAGGGACACGTCGTAGTGGCCTATACGGCAACAGGCGTCGATCCTGCAGATCCGTTAGATGCATTCAACCCATTGAATATCTCGCCGACAGCGATGGTATCGATCGGATATGAAAATAATGGAACTGTCCTTTTTGAGGAACCATTGGCAGTGAAATCTGCTGATGGGCCTTATTTTGATGCTGCCGGTAACTTCTTTGGGTCGCAGGCCAACGTGGTCAATGATCCAGACGAGTTTGACAAAGTTTGGGTCGTGTCCCAGTGGTCTGCCGGTGGAGGGACCGTCAGTGGGCGAAACCAATTAACCCAAATTACCCTAACTGGACACACCGCGGTATTGAGCGGCGACGCCAACGATAATGAAATCGTTGTTCGGCGATCTGCCTTGGATCCGACACAAATCGAAATTGTAATCGACAATATTGTCGTTCAATCGTATGAAGAAGATGTCCTTTTTGATCTTCAAATCAGTGGAGGGGGTGGTGACGATACGTTTGTTATAGATACTTCCAACGGCGAAATTGACATCGACGACGTGATCAATTTCATCGGCGATGGTGATGATCAAGTGATCATGCGAACTACAGAACGAACCAACTGGGAAGTCTTTATTGACGGTACCGGTCAAGCTAACGTTGGAACTAACCTACCTTCAAACTTTGATATCGTTCCTACGATTAGCCAAGAATTTGTTCTGAATTACGAAGCTAATTCTGGTTGGTTTGATACGACTCCGTACACCGACTCGGCGGATCCTTCAATCACCAACCGAGGCGAAGCGTTGCGGGCCGATTTAGAGGGCTTCTTGGACACTTACACAACACTGTTTGCCAACTCGTTCTCTTTGGAATTGGATATTGATGATGATGAGGTAGGAATCCTCTCTTCAGCAACCC